>NZ_JAAMNS010000019.1:0-123860 GCF_011066175.1 Paenibacillus sp. EKM211P | reverse complement strand
AACCCATTCGCACCGGGTGAAAGGATGTACAGGACAGGTGACCTGGCAAGGTGGCTGCCTGACGGCAACCTAGAATACCTGGGCAGGATCGACCATCAGGTAAAGATAAGAGGCTACAGGATAGAACTGGGTGAAATAGAGAACCGGTTATTAAAGCATGAAGCAATAAAAGAAGCAGTGGTATTGGACAAAGAAGGAGCTGACGGAAATAAGTATCTTTGTGGATACGTCGTACCGGATCAAGAAATAACCGTACAGGGGATGAGGGAACACTTGTCAAAAGAGCTCCCGGACTACATGATCCCTTCTTACTTTATGCAGATGGAAAAGCTGCCATTGACCCCTAATGGAAAAATAGACAGGAAAGCATTGCCCGAGCCTGACGGAAGTATGAGTACGGGAACAGAATATGTAGCGCCGCGGAATGAAGTGGAAGAGAAACTGGTTGAAATATGGCAGGAAGTGCTTGGAGCAAAACAGGTAGGAATAAGGGACAACTTCTTTAAAATAGGCGGAGATTCTATACGTGCAATATCATTAGTCAGCACAATATGCAAAAAGTTGGATATAAACATCCAAATCAGGGATATATACATGAATCCTGATATTGAGAGATTGTCTGCATTCTTAAAAGTAAAAGATACGGAAGCTTTTAACAGTAAGATGGGTAAAGCAAGGGAAGAACTGGAGTTATTTAAACAGCGAATATTGATGAATGAAACTCTCTCAGAAAAGTTACCTTCGGACATGGAAGATATATATCCGATGAGTCACATAGAGCTGGGTATGATTTATCATTCCAAAAAAGACTATGAAAATGCAGTTTATCATGACCAATTTGCATTTCATCTGAATGACAAAGACTTTGATTTCCCAGCATTTAAAGAAGCGATGCTTCTAATGACGTCAAAACATGATATTTTAAGGACGGTTTTTAATTTAGAGGATTTTGAAACTCCTGTGCAAATTGTTTACAAGAGCAGTAGTCTTGATATTGAGCAGATAGATATCATGAATTTTAGCAGGACAGGGCAGGTTGAGTATATAAACAAATATTTGGAAAATGACAGAGCGAATCCGTTTGATATATCAAAGCCCCTTTGGAGGATAAGAATATTCAAACTTGACGCAAACCATATTTGTCTGGTTCTGATATTCCACCATGCTATCCTGGATGGCTGGAGTGTTGCTTCATTGATTACGGAAGTTTCAAACCTATACTCTAAGCTTAAGCAAGAAAAAGATTATATACCAACACGGCTTAAATGCAGCTATAAAGATTATATAGCAGACCAAATGACAATTAAGGACAACCAGGAAGTAATTAATTATTGGAGAGAGGAATTAAGTGAATATAAAAGGTTGAATATGCCTGCAAATATTCATGGAAAAACAAAAAAATCTTATAAAGTAGACCATGTAACACGCCATTTAAGTCAGGAATTTTTAGGTGATTTAAGAAGTACTGCCAGAAGATATGATGTAAGCTTAAAGACACTTTGCTTTGCTGCATACACTTATATGCTCAATATGCTTTCATACGAGGATGACTTTGTCGTAGGTTTGGTAGAAAATAACAGACCTGTATGCGAAGATGGAGATAAGATGCTGGGGTGCTTCTTAAATACGGTTCCCGTCAAAATGTGTTTTGATAAAATCGATATATGGGAGGAATTGATAAAAGTTGCAGAAAAGAAATTAATAAACTTAAAGCTTTATGGAAGACTGCCTTTATTTGAGATCATAAATATCCTGGGCGGAAAAGAAAACAAAGAGGAAAATCCTTTATTTGATACCATATTCAATTATGTGGATTTTCATATATATAACGAGATAATAAACAAAGAAATCGGTGATGTTAAAGATAGAATTTCAGTTGATGAATATGAAGCAACCAATACAAGTCTTGACTTTACAGTAAGTAATACATTCGATGATCTTAATATAAGCTTGATCTACTCGGACAAAGTATTGGAAAGAAAACAGGCAGAAGAGTGTATAGACTATTTTATTAATATTTTAAATATGTTTATCCATAACCCCAAAGGGTCAGTTGACAAGCTTATTATATTAAGTCATGAAGAAAGAAAGCAGTTGCTGATAGACTTTAATAATACTAAGAAAGACTATCCGCAGGACAAAACCATACATGAGCTGTTTGCTGAGCAGGTGGAAAGGACACCTGACAACATAGCTGTGGTATATGAAGACAAGCACTTGACTTACAGGGAATTGAACGGAAAGGCAAATCATTTGGCCAGAGTATTGAGGAACAAAGGGGTAAAGCCTGACCGTATTGTAGGAATTATGGCCGAACGTTCATTTGAGATGATTGTGGGGATATTTGCCATATTGAAAGCTGGAGGGGCGTATCTGCCGATAGATCCTAATTATCCTGATACAAGGATAAAGTATTTGTTGGACGATAGTGGTTCCCAGATCCTTTTGACCTCCAGGACCTTTATGGAAAATAAGCAGATTGATGCGGATATTATATATCTGGAGGAAGAATATTTAAATGAAGAGAACTCAAAGCTTGAAAATGTAAACAAACCCTCGGACCTTGCGTACGTCATTTATACATCAGGTTCGACAGGGAAGCCCAAAGGTGGAATGATTGAGCATACTAGCGTTGTAAACATAATTACAGCCCTCCAGGCCATGTATCCGCTTAAAGCGGAAGACGCTTTTCTATTTAAAACAACTTATACCTTTGACGTATCCGTAGCTGAGATATTTGGCTGGTTCCTCAACGGAGGAAAGCTTGTAATATCACGCCAAGGTGTGGAAAAGGAAGCTATGGAGTTAGTAGAGGTAATAAACAAGCATAAGATAACCCATGTAAACTTTGTACCATCAATGCTGAATATAATGGTGCATACTTTAAAAGATAATGGTATAAAACTGCCATCAACTCTCAGGTATATTTTTGCTGCTGGAGAAGCGCTGCCCAAAAAGCTTGTCCATGAGCTTTTCGATGTCTCAGAGAACACATCTCTGGAAAATATCTATGGGCCTACAGAGTCCACGATATATGCAGCGGGTTACAGTATAACAAAGAAAATAGCAGAAGAACTTATAACAGTACCTATAGGGAAAGCTTTACAGAATGTATACCTTTATATACTGGACAAGCACAACCAATTAACTCCTGTAGGAGTGGCCGGTGAACTTGTGATAGGTGGAAGCGGTCTTGCAAGGGGCTATTTGAATAGACCTGAACTGACAGCAGAAAAATTTGTACCTAACCCGTTTATTCCCGGCGAAAAAGTGTACCGCACAGGGGACTTAGTAAGGCGGCTTCCTGATGGGAACATCGAATTCATGGGCAGGATCGACCACCAGGTAAAGATAAGAGGCTTTAGAATAGAGCTTGGAGAAATTGAAGCACATCTGGTGAAGCACACTGCTATTAAGGAAGCAGTGGTTATTGCAAAGGAAGAGCAGCAAGGGAAGAAGTACCTGTGTGCATATATTGTAGGGGAAAATGAATTGACCATTTCCGAGCTAAGGGAGCATCTCTTAAACGAACTACCTGACTACATGGTACCAGCATATTTCATGCATCTGGAACGGATACCATTTAATGCCAACGGTAAAATTGATCGGAAAGCATTGCCTGAACCACAGGGGAATATTAATACCGGAGTAGAGCATGTAGTTCCTAGAAACGAAAGAGAAGAAATACTGGCCAAAGTATGGGAAGACGTACTAAAAACTGAAAACATCGGGGTAAAAGATAATTTCTTCAGCCTTGGAGGAGACTCAATAAAAGCCATACAGGTAATGTCGCGTCTTAACGTCCATGGGCTAAAGCTTGAAATGCGGGACTTATTCAAACATCCTGTAATTGAGGAACTCGTCGAATATATACAATCTACAAGCCGAAGAATTCATCAAGGCCCGGTAGAAGGCATAGTACCGATAACACCTATACAAAGATGGTTGTATAAACAAGACAGCAAGGATATCCATCATTTTAATCAGGAAATAATGATATATGGGCGTAACGGATTTGAAGAAGCTATTATTCGAAAAGTATTGTCAAAGCTTGTAGAGCACCACGATATTTTTAGAACAGTGGTAAAAATAGAGGATCAAAATATACTCCAATACAACAAAAACCTTGAAGGTGAACATTTTTCATTGGAAATTGTAGACCTTAGGGACAGCTATAATTACCGGGAAAAAATAGAGCTGGAAGCGTCGAGGATTCAGAGGAGCATGGACTTGTATAACGGTCCTTTAGTTAAGGTTGGTCTGTTTAAGACTAAAGAAGGGGACCACCTGCTAATAGCTATTCACCACCTTGTAGTTGATGGGGTATCGTGGAGAATCATACTGGAAGATTTGGACATAGGATACAGACAGGCGCTAAACAATGATGAAATAAAATTCAGCAACAAGACCGACTCTTTCAAAGATTGGGCACAGAGGCTTGATGAGTATGCCAATAGCCCTGAACTATTAAAAGAAATAAATTACTGGACCAATTTGGAAAAAACTGAAACAATACCGCTTCCAAAAGACCGAGAGATTGAAGAAAGAAGGTATATGAATAACAATAGCGTCAAGATCGAGCTGAGTATTGAAGAGACTGAGAAGATGCTAAAGCGGGTAAACCATGCTTATAACACAGAAGTAAACGACATATTGCTTACCGCCTTGGGATTAGCAGTGAGGGAATGGACCGGAAATGATAAGGTTCTGATCAGTCTGGAGGGGCACGGCAGGGAGGAAATCATTAAAGACATTGACATAAGCAGGACCGTGGGATGGTTCACCACCCAGTATCCCGTGGTGTTAGATGTCAGCGGACAACTCGATATTTCCCGCATGATCAAATCGGTAAAAGAAAACATCAGGCAGATACCTAACAAAGGGATAGGTTACGGCATACTAAAATATCTTACCTTGCCGGAAAACAAAGCCGATTTAAATTTTAATCTAAACCCTGAAATAAGCTTCAATTACCTCGGTCAATTCAACCAGGATAATGTAGACAATTTATTTGGAGTGTCTGATATTCCTGCCGGAGAGTCTACAGGACCAAACTATAAAAGTGAGTATTGTATTGATATTAACGGCGGAACTGTAGAAGGCGGGAAGCTGGAATTAAACTTTAGCTACAACCAGGGCGAGTATGAGAAGAGTACTATTGAAGGGGTAGCGGTGAGTTTTAAAAAGCATTTAGTAAACATAATAACCCATTGTGCAGAAATGGACTATTCAGAAGCTACACTCAGTGATTTTACAGTAGACGATCTGAATATGGATGAGTTTGAAGACGTATTGAATAACTTCGAATAAAAAGAGTTTGTATTTAAGGAGGAGTACTTATGAGTGATTTGAAGAAACAAAACATAAAAGATATGTACCGGCTCACTCCTATGCAGCAAGGGATATTGTACCACTATATGATGGATAAAAATTCAGACGCCTACTTTGAGCAGATATCACTTTCTATAAAAGGCATCCTGGACATTGATTGTGTTGAAAAGAGCGTTAATATCATTATTGAAAAGTATGACGCTTTGAGAACAATTTTTTTGTATGAAAATGTAGCCAAGCCCTTACAAGTAGTCATGAAGGAAAGAAAGCTGTCTGTCAGCTATGAGGATATTACCTCCCTTGCCGAAGAACTAAGGGATAGGTATATAGAAGAATACAGGGTTAAAGACAGAAAAAAGGGCTTTGACTTATCAAGGGATATTTTAACAAGATTAAGTGTAATTAAAACAGGCTACCAATCTTATAACATGGTATGGAGCTTTCATCACATCATTATTGATGGGTGGAGTCTCGCAAATATATTTAGAGAATTTATGGAAAACTATGAAGCCCTGATGAATAGCCGGGAGCCGGAGTCAGGAAAGGTATATCCTTACAGCCGCTATATCAAATGGTTGGAAGGCAGAAATCAGAACGAGGCCGCAGATTACTGGGAAACCTATCTTAAAGGTTACGAGCATCAGACAGTCCTTCCCCAAAACGGCAGGTCTGCAAGTGATGATTTCAGGATTGAAGAAACGGAGTTTAAAATATCTGAACAAATAACTAGCGATCTTGAGAAGTTTGCAGCCAAAAACAATACAACCATGAGTACCATTATAAAGACCATATGGGGGATATTATTACAGCGGTATAACAATACCGATGATGTGGTGTTTGGTGAGGTGGTATCGGGAAGGCCTCATGAAATACAGGGAATTGAGAGCATGGTGGGTTTATTTATAAATACCGTTGCAGTAAGGGTGAGTTGTGATGAGGATAAAACTTTTACCGAACTGATCAAAGAGATGCAGCAATCGGTGCTTGAATCTGACCGGTACAGTTTCTATCCTCTGGCGGATGTGCAGTCAAAAACATGCTTGAAAGATGCCTTGATACATCATGTCATGGCTTTTGAAAATTACCCTATGGATGAAGCGGTTAATGCTTCATCCAGTAATGGCATTTTAAATGTAGTTGGAATGGAAATATTCGAGCAGACGAATTATGATTTTGGGATACTCGTTGATGGCGGTAAGGAATTATCTATTAAATTCAGTTACAACTCACTGGTATATGATGGTAATTTCATAGAAAAAATCAAGGGACATTTTCAGTCGGTAATAGAAATTGTAACCGATAATCCCGATATGCATATTAGGAATATTGATATACTCACCGAAGTGGAAAAGAAAGAAATAGTGCACTGCTTCAATAATACAACGGAGGAATACCACAGGGAAAAGACCATTCACCAACTATTTGAGGAACAAGCGGTGAAGACACCTGACAATGCGGCAGTGGTGTTTGAGGGTAAGCAGCTAACCTATAGGGAACTCAATGAGAAGTCAAATCAGCTTGCAAGAGTGTTGAGGGATAAGGGAGTTAAACCAGACAGCATAGTGGGTATTATGGTAGAACGCTCACTGGAGATGGTCATAGGTATATTTGGCATACTTAAAGCCGGAGGGGCATATATGCCTATAGATCCTGACTACCCTAAGGCAAGAATCGAATATTTACTCGAGGACAGCGAGATAGGGGGGCTGATTTCCCAAAAGCAATTCCTGGAGAAAGTGGAGTTTTACGGGAAGTATATAGACATAGAAGATGAAAGCCTTTATGCCGGAAACCCTATGAACCTGGAAGTGGTATGTTCACCGCAAAATTTGGCATATATCATTTATACATCTGGGTCTACAGGAAAACCTAAAGGGGTTATGGTAGAACATAAAGGGGTAGCAAATCTGGAGGCGTTTTTCAAGACCCGCTTAAATGTAAGTGAAAGCGATAGGATTATTCAATTTGCATCAATTTCATTCGACGCTGCAGTTTGGGAAATATTTATGGGACTATTGGCAGGAGCAACACTATATATATCTTCAGGCGATATTATCAATGACTATCGAAGATTTGAAGAATACCTAAATGAAAATGAGATAACTATTGCTACTTTACCACCTCCGTATCTGGCAAATCTGGACCCGGAAAAAGTAACTTCCTTAAAGAAGGTAATTGCAGCAGGTTCGGCTTCCACTCCCGAACTTTTAAAGAAATGGAGCAACAGGATTTCATATATAAATGCTTATGGACCTACTGAGACAACCGTATGTGCAACGGTATGGAAAGCAGATGATTGTGAGACGGCCGATAAGTCGGTACCTATTGGTAAACCTATTACCAATACCCGGGTGTTTATAGTTGATGAAAACAATAATCTTAAGCCCATAGGTGTTGAGGGTGAACTCTGTGTTTCCGGGGCAGGATTGGCGAGAGGATACTTGAAAAAACCGGAACTTACCAGGGAAAAGTTTGTACCGAACCCATTTATGCCTGGAGAACTGATGTATAAAACAGGAGATCTTGCAAAGTGGCTTCCTGACGGGAATATTGCATTTGCCGGCAGAAAAGACCACCAGGTTAAAATAAGAGGGTATAGAATCGAGCTTGAGGAAATAGAAGCAGCCCTTTTGAAGCATGCTGATATAAATGAGGCGGTGGTCATTGACCGGGAGGATTCAAGTGTAGGCAGGTATCTTTGCGCTTATATAGTGTCTGACCGAGAAGTGACAGTGACCGAAATAAGGGAGCTTATATCTAAAGAGCTGCCCGATTATATGATTCCATCCTATTTTATGAGGATAGCAAAAGTACCGTTAACCATAAATGGAAAATTGGACAGAAAGGCGCTGCCGCTGCCTGATGGAAGAATAAATACAGGAACAGAGTATGCAGCGCCTTCAGGTGAAGTGGAGGAAAGGCTTGCGCTGCTGTGGCAGGACATCCTTGGAATAGAGAAGGTAGGAAGAAATGATAACTTCTTTATGCTCGGAGGACACTCGTTAAAGGCAACAAGCCTTGTAGCAAGAATTCACAAAGAGTTCAATGTAGACATACCTCTTAAGGAAATATTCAAGACACCAACCATCTTAGAAATTGCCAGCTACATTGAAGACTCAAAGGAGAGCCTATATCAGTCCATTCAACGTGCTGGGGATATGGATTATTATCCCATGTCATCCGTCCAGAAAAGACTATATATATTAAACCAGCTTGAAGGAGCTGGAATCGCCTACAATATACCTGGCATAATATTGCTGGAAGGTACTGTTGATAAAGCACGTTTTGAGCAGGCTTTTTATAGTCTGATAGAAAGGCATGAGAGCTTTCGAACCTCCTTCCATATGATCGAGGAAGAGCTGTCTCAGAAAGTCCATGACAAGGCGGACCTAAGTATCATGTACCTGGAAACCAGTGAAGAGAAGGTTCCCGAAATAGTGGAGAAATTCATAAGGCCCTTTGACCTTGGAAAGGCTCCACTATTAAGAGTTGGACTTGTAAAGATTGGAGAAGCCAGACATATTATGGTGTTTGACATGCATCATATCATATCGGATGGAGTGTCCAACGACATACTGGTAAGAGAGTTTATAAGCTTATATGAAGGGAAAATACTTCCTCCACTGCGTATACAGTACAAGGACTACTCAGTTTGGCAGAGGGAATTGTTTGCAGGAGCTGTCATAAGTAAGCAGGAGGAATTCTGGCTCCAGACCTTTCAGGGAGAGATCCCTGTGCTGGATTTATCCACCGACTACCCAAGACCCGCAGTACAAAGCTTTGAAGGAGACTACATCAGCTTTGAAGCTGATAGCGAGCTTGCGGTTAGACTTAACAAGCTTGGATCAGACAATGGAGCTACATTATATATGACGCTTCTTGCTGCATACAATGTGTTGTTATCTAGATACACTGGACAGGAAGATATTATTGTGGGAAGTCCTATAGCTGGAAGGCCTCATGCTGACCTTCAAGACATCATAGGTATGTTTGTAAACACTCTGGCCATGAGAAACCACCCGCAAGGAGAAAAGACTTTTATTGAATTCTTGAAAGAAGTTAAAGAAAATGCTTTGAAAGCATACGACAATCAGGACTATCAGTTTGAAGAATTAGTGGATAAGCTGGACATAAGGAGGGATATGAGCAGGAATCCCCTCTTTGATACCATGTTTGCCATATACAATGTTGGAAAAGCAGAGCTCATAACGTCTGATCTAAGCTTCAAGCCGTACAACAAAGGGATAGAAGGCAGAATATCAAAATTTGACATCACCTTAAATGCATTTGAGACTGAGGATGGTATAGCCTTTGAACTCGAATACTGTACAAGACTGTTTAAGAAAGAAACAGTTGAAAGACTTGGGGCTCATTACATCAATTTGCTGGAAGAAATTGCAGCATACCCCGAAAAAAGGCTTTATGAAATCGAAATGTTATCACAGGAAGAAAAACAGCAAGTATTATACAGCTTTAACGATACTGCTCTCGAATATCCCCTGGATAAAACCATACACCAAATGTTTGAGGAGCAAGTGAAAAAGACTCCTGATCATATTGCAGTGGTTTTTGAAGGTAAACAATTAACCTACCGAGAACTGAATCAAAAGGCAAACCAATTGGCCAGGGCATTAAGAGAAAAGGGAGTAAAGCCTGATGATATTGTAGGCATAATGGTGGACCGCTCGCCTGAAATGGTTATAGGTATAATGTCAGTAATCAAGGCTGGGGGGGCGTACCTTCCTGTAGATCCTAATTATCCATTGGAAAGAAAAAGGTATATGATGGAGGACAGCAAGGCCAAAATTTTACTCACCCAAAATCATCTTATGGATCGTGATGATTTCGATGGTGAGATTATTGATTTATCTGATTATGATTATAATTTTATAAACGATGTGAATATAAAATGTATAAATAAGCCTGGTGATACAGCGTACATCATCTATACCTCTGGCTCAACGGGAAACCCTAAAGGTGTTTGCATTGATAATAAGAGTGTATTAAACCTGGTAGAGGGTCTGTTCCAGAGAATATATAGCAAATATGAATCACCGTTGAATGTTTGCCTCATTGCCCCTTATGTTTTTGATGCTTCGGTGCAGCAGATTTTCGCAGCACTGCTAATGGGGCATGCATTGTACATTGTACCGGAGGAAGCAAGGAAAGACGGTAAAAAGCTGCTGGACTTCTATAGTGAAAATAGGATTGATATTTCGGATGGAACGCCCATACACGTAAATATGATGTTAAATTCTCCTCCTATAGATAATAACCTAAAAGTGAGACATTTTATTATAGGCGGAGATGTTCTTCCATTTGATGCAGTAAAAGACTTCCTAAGCAGATTTGAGGATGTGCAACCTTGCATCACAAATGTTTATGGTCCTACCGAATGCTGTGTGGATTCTACGGAATATTTGATTACTGCGGCGGGGCTTAGTAGATTGGATAATATCCCCATAGGCCGTCCTTTGCCAAACACCAGAGCATTCATACTTGGTAAGAAATTAGAAGTAAATCCTATAGGTATCGCTGGGGAATTATATATATCTGGGGATGGTCTTGCCAAAGGCTATTTAAACAAGACGGGGCTTACTGCAGAAAGATTTGTATCTAACCCGTTTATAAAGGGAGAAAGAATGTATCGTACTGGGGACTTGGCAAGATGGCTGCCTGACGGGAATATAGAATTTTTAGGCAGGATGGACCACCAGGTAAAGATAAGGGGATTTAGAATAGAACTTGGAGAAATAGAGGCTCAGCTATTAAGACATGCTTCAATAAAAGAAGCTGTGGTTATTGTAAAGGAAGACCAACAGAAGAACAAGGATCTGTGTGCATATTTCGTTGGGGAAAATGAACTGACAATAACTGAACTAAGGGAATGCCTTTCAAAAGAATTGCCCGAGTATATGATTCCGGCATACTTCATGCAGCTGGATGAAATGCCTTTGACAGCCAATGGTAAGATAGACCGGAAGAACTTGCCCCACCCTGCTGCTCATTTAAATACTGGAGTAGAGTATGAAGCACCTTCAGGTGAAGTGGAAGAGAAGCTTGTACAATTGTGGCAGGATATCCTGGGGGTTGAGAAAATAGGGAGAAATGATAATTTCTTTGTGCTTGGGGGGCACTCATTAAAAGCAATAAACTTTGCAGCCAAAATTCACAAAGAGTTCAATGTAAATATATCTCTTAAGGAGATATTCAAGCTGCCGACAATTGCAGAAATTGCCAAGTACATCCAGGAAGCCCAAGAGAGTATTTATCAATCTATCCAGCCCACTGGAGAAATGGAATACTATCCTATGTCGTCTTCCCAAAGAAGGCTGTATATATTAAATCAGCTTGAAGGAGCAAGGGTGGCATACAATATGCCAGAGTTTATGTTGTTAGAAGGCAGTATTGATATAGAACGTTTTGAGAAAGCCTTAGATCAGCTGGTAAAAAGGCATGAGGCTTTCCGGACCTCCTTCCATATGGTAGATGGTGAACCGGTGCAGAAGGTCCATGATGAGGTGGAATTTAGTATCATGTACATGGAAACCGGCGAAGAAAAAGCCTCAGAAGCAGCAAATGAATTCATAAGGCCATTTGACCTTGGCAAGGCTCCTTTACTAAGAGCAGGGCTCGTAAAAATTAGAGAAGACAGGCATGTCATGATGCTTGATAAACACCATATCATATCTGACGGGGTGTCGGATGAAATACTGGTAAGAGAATTCATAAGCTTGTATGAAGGAATGAATCTTCCAGCACTTCAGATTCAGTACAAGGACTATTCCGTATGGCAGAATAAATTGTTTGCTGACGGCACAATCAGTAAACAAGAAGAATACTGGCTCCAGGCATTTAGGGGAGAAATACCAGTACTTGATATGCCGGTAGACTACCCAAGGCCGGCTATACAGAGTTTTGAAGGCGATATGGTCAGTTTTGAAACAGGCCGGGAACTTGCACATAAACTGAACAAGCTTGCCGTGGATCATGGAGCAACACTGTATATGGTGCTTCTAGCTTCATACAATGTGCTTCTTTTCAAATACACCGGACAGGAAGATGTCGTAATTGGAAGCCCTATAGCAGGAAGGCCACATACAGATTTGCAGGACATCATAGGCATGTTTGTCAATACCCTAGCTATGAGGAATTACCCTCAAGGTAAAAAGAATTTCAGCGAGTTTTTGAGGGTAGTAAAAGAAAACGCTCTAAGGGCTTATGAAAACCAGGATTACCCATTTGAGGAACTTGTGGAGAAGCTTAGCATTAAGCGGGATTTGAGCAGAAATCCGCTGTTTGATACTATGTTTGTCTTGCAAAATAAAGAAGCATCAGAATTTAAGATGAATGGGCTAAGGTTCATGCCCTATGATAATGAGTTCAGGGCGTCCAAATTTGATTTGACCCTAAACGCCCAAGAGACCCAGAATAATATTGTATTTGGGTTAAAGTATGCTACTCGTCTGTTTAAGAAAGAGACAATAGAAAAACTTAGGGTCCATTTCATCAATGTACTGGAAGAGATCACAGCTTACCCCGAAAAGATGCTGTCCGAAATAAATATACTATCTCAGGATGAAAAACAGCAAATACTAAATAGTTTTAATGATACAAAGGCAGAATACCCTAGGGATAAGACTCTACATGAGCTGTTCCAAGACCAAGTGGAAAGGACACCTGATAATGTAGCTGTAGTGTTTGAGGACAAGCAATTAACCTACAGGCAGCTCAATGAAAAGGCAAATCAGCTTGCCAGAGCACTAAGAAGTAATGGTGTAAAGCAAAACAGCATAGTTGGAATAATGGTAGAAAGATCCGTAGATATGCAGGTTGGAATACTGGGAATTTTAAAAGCAGGAGGTGTCTATTTACCAATTTCAACCAAACTTCCTGAACTAAGAATAAAAAAATTACTGGAAGATAGTAATGCAACTATGCTGTTGACGCAATCACATTTAGCGGATAAAGCAGAGTTTTACGGTAATATATTACTGCTTGATTCCCCTGAAATATACATTGGAAGTGCTGAAAACCTTGATAAAATAAATAAACCAGAGGACTTAGCTTATATCATTTATACATCGGGATCTACTGGAGTTCCGAAGGGTTCAATGATAGAGCATCGAAGTGTAGTTAACTTGGTTTATGGACTAAGAAAGCTTGTCTATGAAAATTATGATAATTATTTAAATGTTGCCCTTGTGTCCCCTTACTTTTTTGACGCATCTGTAAAACAAATATTTGCGGCTTCTCTCCTTGGCCATACGCTGTTTATAGTTCCTGAGGATACAAGGCTAGATGGTGAGGGCCTTCTAAAGTACTATAACAGGAATTCAATTGCTGTTTCAGACGGAACACCAGCACATATAAAGCTTTTAACAGATACTGCCAGGCCTGGCGAAAGTCTTTCAGTTATGCAGTTTATTATCGGAGGGGAAGAACTTTCATGTAAAGGTATACAAGGTTTCTATGATCGGTTTAAAGATAATAACCCTACTATAACAAACGTTTATGGTCCAACAGAATGCTGCGTAGATTCAACTTATTACCATTTAAGCCGTGAGAAGGTGAGAAATCTAACAAGTATACCTATAGGTATGCCATTGCAGAATTATAAGATATATATACTTAATGAAGACATGAATATCTTACCGGTTAATACAACTGGTGAAATATATATATCTGGAGATGGGCTGGCAAAAGGCTATTTGAACAAACTTGAATTGACTACGGAAAAATTTGTAGCTAATCCTTTCAGCTCTGGAGAAAGAATGTATCGTACCGGTGATCTTGGAAGGTGGCTTCCTGACGGAAACATCGAATTTATAGGCAGAGTAGACCATCAGGTAAAGATTAGGGGCTTTAGGATAGAGCTTGGGGAAATAGAAGTGCAGCTATTAAAGCATCCTTCAATAAAAGAAGCTGCGGTAATTGCAAAGACAGACCAGGAGGGCAACAAGTATTTGTGTGCTTATATAGCAGGGGAAAGTGAATTTACAATATCAGATTTAAGGGCGCTTCTCTTAAAAGAACTTCCCGATTACATGATACCACAATACTTTGTTCAGCTGGAAAAGCTGCCTTTGACAGCCAATGGCAAAATAGATCGGAATAATTTACCCCAAAATGACGGTACTTTAGCTACATCAGTAGAGTATGTAGAGCCTTGCGGTGAAGTTGAGGAGAAGCTTGCACTGCTGTGGCATGATGCCCTTGGAGTACAAAAAATTGGTGTGAATGATAACTTCTTTGAACTGGGAGGATACTCACTGAAGGCAATATCCCTTATAAGCAGAATTTATGAACAGTTAAATGTTGAGGTACCACTAAAAGACTTTTATATGGCCCCAACCATAAAGGAAATTGCCCGTTTTATACACAATACGTACGCCAATGATTATATTACACCAAGTCCGGCAATTCATTTTAATTCAGCAATGGAGAGTCTTATGTTTGCATTCCCTCCAGGAGGAGGAAATGGAATAGCTTATGGTAGTTTATCAAAACAAATGAATGCTTATTCCATATATTCCTTTGACTTTATAGAAAATGAGAGCAGGATGGAGGAGTATGTGAAGGCAATTACTTCTGTCAAACCCGAGGGCCCATATATTCTATTTGGTTACTCGGCAGGAGGTAATCTGGCATTTGAAGTTGCTAAAGTATTAATTGAAACTGGACATCATGTATCCGATATAATCTTTCTGGATTCGGCTAAATCATTTGTCCTTATTGAGGAAGAAAGCGAAGATGCTAAGAAACTTGCTGAGCAACAGGATAAAGAATTTATAGAAGAAAATGAGAAACTTATAAAAGGCATGTTTGGAGATAACCAGGCAGTTATTGAAAAGGCCATTGAAAGAATGAGAAATTATCATAAATACACTAGAAGTGTTATAAACTCGGGACAGATAAACTCCAATATCCATCTTATTATATCACAGCAGCAAGACAATGAAGGTGAAGCTGATTTATGTGAAGGATGGAGAGAGGCAACAACGGGAGAGTTCAAAGTATATAACGGATTTGGCAGTCATTTTGATATGTTAAGTACAGGATATATAGATAAAAATGCGGCTATTATTAAAGAAATATTGGAAGAGATCAACCAATAGTTCAGATATAAGGGGTAGATATAATGGATAAGATTAAATTGTTTTGTCTGCCGTATGCAGGAGGTTCTGCAGCAGTATATAAATATTGGGAACAATACTTGCATGATAGGATTGAGCTTTTCCCGATTGAGCTTGCGGGAAGAGGCAGCAGGATTGGTGAACCGTTTTACGGAAGTGTTGAGGAAGCGCTTGAAGATATACACCGTATTATCATAAGCAACCTTGAAGAACAACCTTATGCGTTGTTTGGCCACAGTATGGGCAGTGTACTTGTATATGAACTTGCCTATAGAATAAAGGAGCTCGGACATCCATATCCTGTCCATATGTTTATTTCCGGCAGATATCCTCCGGGTTTTGTAAGTAAGAAGAAGGTACTCTATGATTTGCCGGATAAGGAGTTTGTGGATGAGGTATTTAAGCTGGGAGGCACGCCCAAAGAGGTTCTGAAAAGCAATGAATTAATGGAGTTGTTTTTACCGATACTCAGAGCGGATTTTAGAATTACTGACACATACAGGCACATTGAAAAAAACGCTAAGCTTGACTGCGATATAAGTGTATTGTGGGGAAAAAGAGAAAAGGGAGCCACTATTTTTGACGTTGCAAAATGGCATGATTATACGTCCAAAAGTTGTAAAATTCATATGTTTGACGGGGATCATTTTTTTATACACGATTACAAAAGGGATGTAGCAGCAGTAATAAATAGTAGTCTCATCGACTTTGCAGACAATGTTATGTGAAGACTGAAGTTTATTTAAAATTTAATATGAAATCAAGAGGCTAAGTTTTTAGGTTGACTTTAATGACCTGTAGACTTAGCCTCTTTCCAGTCTAATTAAGAATTTCAAGAAAGTAGAACCTACGTCCTATTGGAATTATTTTCATGTTTCTGTATTACGACGAAAGCAGCGCTCCATTCCTATACGCTATCCCAACGGTACATGCTTAAAGACACATCGGTGAAAATCCTGGAAATTGCGCCGCCAGGGGTTCAAACGTATTTCAATAACGATCCGAGCTCTATGCTACTAGCATCATTCATTGATGAAACGATGAAGGTACTTGGTACGGATGCGGACGAGGTTCTAGTGGAAGAAGCGAAAGTATTTCGAAACAACCCGGGCCCGAACGAAGGTATTTTTGTGAACCAGTTAAACAATATGATGTTTGAGCCGCCAAAGGGTCATTAATCCGTTTAATACTTAGCGTATATTTTCGTTAATTATCTCAACTCGCTTTTAGAAAATCCTTGATTATCAAGGGCGTGTACATCGAAGACATGTAAACAACGTATTCGCCTTGACAATGAGCCTCGCGGCATCGGAGTCTAAACACGTGCGCCGATGCCCATAGGACACGGTTTACCTAGGGCTTGCTGAACGAATCAAAACTCCAACAGGCACAAGGGTTTAGGGCCTCTTATGTCGAAGGAAAACGGGGCAGCCCCGTGAAAAACCGTGCACTTGGAGGCGTCAGGATTGTATCAGCGAACCGAGAACCAGATGAACCTGCCCGTCGACTTTTTTCTGCCGTTCGGCGGAAAGCTCGCAGAAGATAACCGCTGGGTGCTGCTGGCCCAGATGATTCCGTGGTGGATGCTCGAAGAGAAGTATGCGAAAAACTTCAAGAAAAGCCTCAAGGGCCAAAAAGCCGTTTCGATCCGTATCGCGCTCGGCGCACTCATCATCCAGGAGCGGCTTGGCACCGATGATCGGGAGACACTTCGTCAGATTCTGGAGAACCCGTATCTGCAGTACTTCCTCGGTCTGCCGGAATATCGGTACCGCCGTCCGTTTCATCATTCTCTCATGACGCATTTCCGCAAGCGATTGGGTGGCGAAATTCTGGATGAAGTGAATGAATGGATCGCTCTGGAAGAAGCGCGCAAGTGTCGGATGATTCATCGGACGACGATGAACCTGGCAGCGGAACTGACGCAGCGTCCGGTAAGCCTTCAGAAACGCAGCCACAGCAGATGGAACTGACGAACGAGGGCGAACTGCTGCTGGACGCTACCTGCGCGCCGGCGGATATCGCCTACCCGACGGATTTGTCGTTACTGAATCAGGCCAGAGAAAAGCTGGAGAAGATCATCGACATCCTGCACGAACCGGAACGTGGAAAGACCCGCAAGCCCAGAACATACCGAGAGTGTGCCCGCAAAGCCTATCTGGCGGTTGCCAAGCAGCGGCGCGTGAAGCCGCGCGCGATACGAAAAGCGATCGGCAAGCAGCTCAGGTTCGTTTCCCGTGATCTGCGCATGATCGCCGAACTCGCCGATATGACGAGCGGCCTGCCGCGGCGTTTGTACAAGGAACTGCTGGTCATTCAAGAGCTTTATCGTCAGCAGCAAACGATGTATGACAAGCGGACACACAGCATATCGGATCGGATTGTCAGTATCGCACAGCCACATGTCAGACCGATCGTGCGCGGCAAAGCCAGGGCAAACGTCGAGTTCGGAGAGAAGCTGGCGATTAGCGTGGTGAACGGCTACGCTTTCCGCGAGCATCTGTCGTGGGATAGCTACAACGAAGGGCAGACATTGCAGGACGCCGTAGAGCGTTACCGCGCCAGATTTGGTTATTATCCCAAAGCGGTGCTGGCCGACCAGATCTATCGAACCCGCGACAACTTGCGCTTCTGCAAAGAGGGAATTCGCTTAAGCGGACCGCAGTTGGGTCGTATTAATAATGGTTTCGCATTTTCAATAACCTTAGATATAGTCGAGCTATTTCATAACTACACTCACCTAAAATCACTTTGCGATGATTCGCTGCTCTCATCAGTTGGAGTAACTACAGACAATCTCTTTGTATTCTACTAAAGTAGGGAACTTTGTGTCATTTTAGTAGGGGATTTTGTGTCAATGTACAACAACAGTTGCAGCAGAAAACTACATCTATAAGGTTCTCTTCAGACATATTCACAAAACCCGTATTTTGTACATATGTATAGCATGATCTTCGGAGATAAAAATGCCTTAACATAAACTGTTGATTGACACAAAACTCCCCTTGTTTTCGATACCAAAGCACCCTCTTTAACTTTATTCCTTGTGCTATCATTGAAAAATCATTATGTAATTTTATGTTGGATGTAAAATTGCATAGTTCTCACTTATTATAGTGGGATTTTGTGTCACTGATTTCATGTTTCCTTACGTTGGAAATTGCTCACTTATCCATATTATTAACTGCAGTTCTCATTTCTTCATCAGACAAATGTGTATAGATCATGGTTGTTTGTATAGACGAATGCCCTAACTGATTCTTCAACCTAGGTACGTTATTGTTCTCCAGGTGATAACGAGTTGCGAATGAATGTCTCAAAAAATGCACTGTCAATGCGGGTTTGCCAAATGCCTTCGCATATTTCTCAACGAGCTTTTCATCCAGCAGTCAATAATGTCAGCAGACTCGCCAGACGTTCTTCCATCTGTTCCAATGTCAATATGCTCATTCTGGAAGCCGCAAGCTCAATGGCTAACGGAATCCCTTCTATTTTTTTGCATATGGCACCTACAAGCTGCAAGTTTTCCAGCGTGGGCTGAAGCTTAGGAGCAACCAAAAACGCACGTTCCATAAACAGTTGCACGGCTTCAAATTCCTTGATTTCTTCTTGCGAAAGCATCTCCAGCGAATACTCCTCCCCTGGAAAGGATAACTGGGGAATCCGATAGACGTATTCCCCAGTTTACTTTATGACGTCCTGGCAATCACTTAGGACGAGGTGCAGCTGGTCCAAGCCCAATTGAGCAGAGCCAATTCAGCGCTACCTCATGTAGCACGTTGATGTTGTCTACCTGACAGTGTTCTAATCCCCCAAGTCTTCTATCCTCTATCGGGAAGAATGTCTTGTTTTTCGAACCCGCTTGCTCATAATTTTTCAAGGCTTGTGTCAGCGGATTTGGCTGAACCAATATCTCTTCCGCTCCGTGCATTACAAGAAGCGGACATTCTATCTGGTGAAGCACCCCCTCAAGATCATAGGCAAAACGCGGATTACCCGCAAAGTCCTCCATGCTTTTTGCCCCCAGAATTCTCATGCCATGTGCGGCCAGACTCGGTGGCATCCATTTAAGCATTGCATCCCAATCAAAGGCATGCGTACCGCCGTCGGAGATGACGGCAGCAATTCTGTGATCGAACGAAGCGAATCGCAAAGAGTCGTAAGCCGCAAAACTCTCACCGTGCACGATAATCTTATCGGGATCGACTTCTGGCCGCGTTAGAAGAAAGTCGATTGCTCGGGAATGGAAAGCCTCACTGTCCGCTCGTCTTCCTTTTCCCTTTTCGTACAGCGAGAGGCCGGTGCCAGGCTGGTCATAAACCAGAAAGTTATATCCACACGAAATAAAAGCGGGACCTAGCCAGAAATAGTTTTCAATTGACCACTCGTCGCCACCGTTGAGAGCAAAAAGGGTCGGCTTCGGACCTTTTATCCAGGAAGGGGAGAAGAAGTAACCATCCAGCTTGACATCTTCGTAATCGACTTGGATCTTCTCCGGTTGGACATCGAAGTACTTCCCGGCAGCTTCGAAGAGTTCATTTACTTTTTTAAATACACGGATTTTCTCGGTGTCATCATCCATCACCGTATATTCTGCAATTCTGTAGTAATTGCAGGCACGAATGTAGCAGTTTCGTGCTGTATACCAGTTTCCAGCTGTTTCGGCCTCCTTGCCGTGTCTTTCCAATGCCTGAGCCGTTATGAGCCATTCCCTGTGCCACGTGTCCTTGTCTTCGGGGTCGATTTTTTTGCAGGCCTCGTAGATCTCGGTGACGTCCGTAGCACCGAGGCTTGCCATACCTAAAGCTTTGGTGACTTGGTATGACATCATGTAGTGATTGGGCCAACGGCTGAACTCAATTGACATTGTAACATCCCCCTTTTCCAGTTCTAGTTCTTGTAGTTTTTTTACTACAAGTAATTTTTACAACACAAAGATAAAGCTTCTTTAAAAGAAAAATAAATGTTTGTAAAGAGAATATAAAAAATTATAAAACACTAAAAAAATAAAAAATGGCTGCTGCCTGGGTGTTCATAGCTGGCAGCAGCCTTTAACTCCTGTAGTAAAAGAAAATGTGCAAAAAATAAAATCAGTGTTGTGCGGCCAAGGGAAGGCTGAATCTTATCCCCAAACCGCCATATTCGGAAGGGTAGGCGTCAATTTCGCCCCTATGATGTTCAATAATGGATTTACAGCTTGCAAGACCCAGCCCCAGCCCGCCCTTTTGGATTTGTCGCGATTTATTCACAGTGAAAAATTTGAGGAACAGAGAAGATATATCCTTATCCGGCACTCCAATTCCATTATCCTCGATTTGAAAAAAGGCATACTGTCCTAGCGGGTAACCGGTCATATACACTTTCAGCTTATTTTTCCCTCCATATCTTACAGCATTGCTAAAGAGGTTGCCGAAAACCCGACGTATCATCGGTTCATTGATCATCAGCCATATATTTTCCGTGAATGAATGGCGGCAAGTAAGCTCATTGTCAAGTCCCGCCAACTCATATTCATATTCAAGGGCAATGTTTTCAAATAATTTTGATGCTTTTACAGGTTTAGCTACCATAGATTCCAACTCCAGTTTTTCTTTGGTGAAGCTGGAGAAATCATTGATGAGTTCGACCATATATCCTGACTTCTTTTGAATCAAATCATAATATTCCTGCTTTTCAGTTTCTGGTAAATCCTTGTGCATAGCCAGCAGTTCAGTAAAGCCATTAATAGATGTCAAGGGAGTTTTCAAGTCGTGGGCAATTGCCGCGATCATATCGGTCTGCTCTTTGTGCGCGAGTTGAAGCCGATGCTCCATCTTATTGAAGTGTTTATAAAGTTCTCCGATCTCGTCATTACTTCTTAGAACTAGGGGAGGCAGTGGATGTACAATATTTACTTCTTCAAGCCTGGTATTCAGAAGCTGAATGGGTTTCTCTATGCAAAAATGAATATAGATAATTAGAATAATAAATATGATGCAGGCAATTGCAAATATGGGCAGGAGCAATGCTATATATCGCGAGTCCAGTAATGAACTGCGTATAGGAGAATATACTGCAAAGACAAGCTTCAGGTACATTCCAATCGAAAACATGAATATTATAAACATCAGCAGGAACAAAAGAGGAAGCTTTATTTTCAGTTTCATACTATTGCTCTCTTTCCGTGTATTTATATCCTATGCCCCATATTGTTTTAATAAAGTCATATTCAGGACCAAGTTTCTTACGGATATTTTTTATATGAACCGTTACGGTATTTATTTCTCCGTATTCGTCTCCCCAGACGTTTTCATATATCTGCTCACGAGTCAATACATTATTGGGGTGGCGCATGAGGACAGACAGAATCTGAAATTCCTTCGTTGACAAGTCGAGCTTCCTGCTATTCAGGAATGCTTCAAACGTCTTATCGTTCAGAATGAGCGGAGAATCCGCCTTTTCGTTACTGGGACTAAGTTCATCCCACTCTTTAAAAAGCCTGTCCACTTTTCTGAAGTGAGCCTTTATCCTGGAGACAAGCTCCTGAATACTGAAAGGTTTGGTCATGTAATCGTCTGCTCCTATTTCGAGCCCGACGATTTTATCAATGTCCTTATCACGCGCACTTAAAAACAAAATTGGAACATTATAAGAGTTTCGGATACTTCTGCAGACATCAAGTCCATCCATATCAGGCATCACTATATCAAGAACGATGAAATCAATATGATTTTCTTCCAATGCGGATAAGGCTTCTTTCCCAGAATATGCCGAAGTTATTGCAAATTGCTCGTATCTTAAACTCTTTGTGATGAGTTTTACGATTTCTTCATCGTCGTCTACAACTAATATCGTTTTTAGCATATTTATACCTCCCAGCCGCTTTAAATGGACTGAATTTATAAAACAAAAGCCGCATGGACTTCTCGCTTTGAAAAAAGTCGCGCTCAAAGCGTCTCTCCAGTCCCGGATAAGCTGGAAAAAGAGCTTGAGCAACGACCTGGGCAATGCTGGCTTTAACAAACTGGTATGCTCTTCAATAGCGTTCGAGCTATGTACATATTCCAGCTTGAAGGCCTGCACATAGCTTTTGACGTAATGTCCGGGAGTGTGTCTAATCAAAAGACAGTGTGAAAAGGAGCAAGAAAACCATCACAAGTTTTGGTTTTCAGCCTTTTCCGATAAAGTCCATCCGAGCTCCGCACTCCACATGACTTGAGTGTCGGTCACTTTGCAGTTATTAATAACTTCTTGCAAGTTTATCATACAGGAGAATTGAACACTAATTCATGCAGGAAATCACTTTTGGATGATACTACCGCTAGTTAGCGGAATCATGGTATTGCCCTGTGGGTTAGGTGAAACGAATGCTAGGCCTGTATGTGTTTGAATTAAATGCAGCGGCAAGCTTAAATGACCGCCACTGCCCATAATTACCCCCCCTTAATTATCCATTACAAAAATTCGATATACCCTTCTGTTCCATGCACGCGAATTCGTTGGCCATCTTTTATCAGTTTGGTTGCATTCTCCACTCCGACAACGGCTGGCAAGCCATATTCACGTGCGATAACGGCTCCATGCGTCATCAGTCCGCCCACTTCCGTAACTAAGCCTTTTATGGATAAAAACAATGGAGTCCAGCTGGGGTCAGTAAAGGAGGTGACTAGTATGTCGCCATCTTCCAGATCAGCCCCTTCTATATTCAGGATCACACGAGCTCGCCCCTCTACAACGCCCGAAGAAACAGCCAGGCCTACAATAGCTTCAGCGGGGATATTTTCTCGTTTGTATTGACCTGTAATGATTTCGCCATCAGATGTGATAACACGTGGGGGAGTTAATTTTTCATATAATCTGTACTCATTTTTTCGTTTGTCGATGACCTGGTAATCCAGTTTATTGGTGCGTATAGTTTCCTGCAATTCTTCAAAAGAGAGATAGTAAATATCTTCTTTTTCATGAAGAATGTTGGCTTGTACGAGTCGTTCCGCTTCCTTTAGTAAAGCCTGTTTATAAATGAAGTAGCGACTAACAATGTCGTATTTCGGATATTCACGATAACCGATGAAATTCCGGATCTGGTCGATAATTTGTTTTGTCTCTTCGGCTTTTTGTTCACCACCTGGTAATTGTTTCAATCGGGCTAATAAGTCCTGTTCTTTTTTCAAAGCCTCCTGTCGCCCTTGCTCAAATTTTCGTTTACTGGCGCCAGGCTCAAGGTTTTTGATGTTACTGAGGATCATAGGCACCAGTATACTTGGTTTTTCACTCCAGCGTGTTCTTGTAATATCGATCTCCCCGGCACATCGCATGCCATATTTGTCGAGATAAGTAGCGACAGCATCACGCACCTGCTGCCCACCTTCAAATTGAACCAGTTCATCTAAAAAATTATCATCCTTTACCTGTTGTAAATACTCAACTATTTTCGGATAGGGACGAATCACATCTGCAACATCCAGTAGCTCCATGCCCATTTCAGAAGTGACGTTATTAGGTACAGATAGGGAAAGTGTGTCTGCTACATTTTTTTCTCCTAACCATTCATTCATTTTTTCATTGATCCATGCTGAAGCATGGATGGCGGACATAATTACACTCAAATTTTTCAGATCTGATGCACGCTGCCTCCGTTGCTGCATATCTTCCAGGATACAATCAAATACATCCAATCCTGATTTCGTTTGGATGTTACGTTTTAACGCTGATAACGATGTCTCACTACTCTTAATCAAATCAGCAACAATTACCGGGTCATTTCCTGCCTCTTCCAGAATATCCGCAGACGACATACCCTTATGGCTTTTAACAGGCCCCGGTTCGCTTTTGTCAGATGGGTCCAATTTTATAAAATCTCCCCGCTCTATGATGGTAATAAGCGCGTCTTTTATGAGCGGATCGGAGTGTCCTAAAACATCCAATAAATTCTGCCTCCCATCCAGTGAAGATAGGCCCATCGTGATATCCACAAACAGCCTTCCACCACCAGTTTTAAACATGGGTGTAGCACCTGTTAACATCCAAACAGATATCCCCAGTGGTTTAATAGGATCAGTCATCATTTGCTGATGGCCGACAGATACATACACGTGATTCTCCTGGTCATTTGCTTCAGGAATGGGATATAAAGTGGTGATCGGCCGACTCTGAACAATATAAAATGTATCATCAGCCAAACACCATTCAATGTCTTGTGGGCAGCCGAAATGTTCTTCGATCTGTCTTCCAATGCGTGCCAGTTGTAAAATTTGTTGATCCGTAAGGGTTTGCGTCTTTTGCTGATCAGGACTGAGCTGCTTGGTCTCTGTTCCGCCTTCTTTTCGTCCATAAATAGCCATTTTCTTGGTTTCCACCCTCTTGTTGACGATTACCCCATCCTGTACTTGGTAATAATCGGCAGATACCAAGCCGGAGACCAGCGCTTCTCCAAGTCCGAAACTAGCATCGATAGAGAGCAGCTTTCGGTTGCAATTGATGGGATCAGCGGTAAATAAAATCCCTGAAGCCTGTGGAAACACCATCCTTTGAACGATAACAGATAAATAAACTTGGCTGTGATCAAATCCATTCTGCATTCGGTAAATTACCGCGCGTTCTGTAAATAAAGAAGCCCAACATTTGCGGATATGCTCCAAGATGGATTCTTTGCCGATAATATTTAAATAGGTGTCTTGTTGACCAGCAAAAGAAGCATGCGGCAAATCCTCAGCAGTCGCACTAGAACGCACGGCATAAGCATATTCATTTCCAAACTGGGAGAGATAGTGGGCAACTGCTTTCACAACATCGGAAGGAATGGCTACTTCCATAATGGCCTGTCGAATCTTTTTGCTGACTTCATCAATTTGTTCTCGATCTTCTACTTTAAGCGTAGTTAGCTGATCCAACAAAGCATGAACCATTTCGTTTTGTTCGAGGGCTTTTTGATATCCCACTGTTGTAACACAAAACCCTTCTGGCACTTGCATTCCTTCCATTTTGGCTAATGCCCCTAAGTGCAACCCTTTTCCACCAACAAGCAAAAGCTGAGTGTTATCCATTTCTTGAAAATCAAGAACCAGTGAATTCATTCAACATCTCTCCTAACCATTAATATAGAGAAAAAAGCGAACAATCATGATCATGCCTAGTCACCACTGAAGTAAGTCGTCGTGTACTTCTTCTCAAAACCGCTTGAGGATGTACCCAGCCTGATCGCACATTCCACCATCCTTTTCTATTTTTTTGGGGGCAAAAAAAGCATTGACAAATCAAAGTTCTAGATGTATTATTAAAATAGGGATAATAAAATTATTGGCATTTATATGATTTGTCAGTAGCGTTATCGATTATATCATAGCGTTTATTCGTGTTCAATTGTTTTATATAAAAAGAGATGATCCTTGAATTTATTAGGGTTATCTCTTTTTGTGTTCAGTTGAACCATCATGTTAGTTTAGTTAGTCATTCTTGATGATTTATCGTCCCGCTGCCTCTTAGATCTATTATTGGCTTGTTAGTGATGATGCTTCCTTCTTGGGAACTGTTTCATTTCCTCTATTGACATGGAAGTTATAAGTTCGTTCTCAATCTCTTGTGTCAATCCGCTTGTCTGTTGCACCATCTCATTCTCTATATCTGTTAAATAAATTCCTTATTAGACTGAGCCTAGAAATTGAAACAGCGACAATCAAGGACGAGAAAATAAAGTCCTAGACTGTCGCTGTTCCATATCTGTAAACAACCGATTTCCACTCACCCGCCGCTTCCAAGCACCAAGATGTTTCTTCCGGGTTGCTCTTTTTTGATTCAAGAGATACCCAATCTATTCACGTATGGTTCTCACCTGTGACAAAACTGTCGGATGCTATTAGCTAGTTATAATGGGTGAATTCTTGCGAATATGCAAATCCCGTTAATGAAAGGGCAATCACCACTAGCCGCTTAAACATAAATGGATATGATAACGCAAACTCAGTCACCACTTGCCCACCGATGGAATGTCCGACAATATACTTTTGTGGGATATTCATTTTCATTTATTGAGTGTATCGATAAGGTACATTCTCGCTTCATAAGGGCGCATTTCTACATCAGACATGTTATTTGGATAATTGGATATTAGCAGCTGTTTAGTCTCTGCCAGCTCTTTCTGAAGTGGGAGATCAGTTGTGTATTTTTGAAAATTACATACTACAAGTAGTTTAGCTCCTTTCAGCGTTCGAGTGTACGCGAATAAATCTTTATTCTCGGGATACATCAGCTCATAATCCCCATATATGATCACTTCATGATCTTTCCTTAATCGGATTAGTTTCCGATAATAATGGAATATGGACTCAGGGTTATTTAAACTTTCTTGTGCATGGATATCCTTATAATTCGGGTTTACTTTAATCCAAGGATTCCCTAATGTAAAACCAGCGTTGCCTGAAGCGTCCCACTGCATTGGTGTTCGAGCGTTATCACGACCCTTTGCAAAGATTGACTCCATAACATTGTCTTCGGGGTATCCTTTCTCAATTCTATCTTTATAGAAATTTAGTAACTCAATATCCCGATAGTCTTCAATTGGATATTGAACATTCGTCATCCCTAATTCTTCCCCCTGATAAATGTATGGTGTGCCTCGCATGCCATGAAGAAGGGTTGCCAACATTTTAGCCGATTCTATCCTGTATTCTCCGTCATCTCCCCAACGAGAAACGATTCGGGGTAAGTCGTGATTATTCCAAAACAAACTGTTCCAGGCATCCCCCTTCAGCTCTGTCTGCCATTTGGACAACACTTTTTTTAATTCTAGAAAATCTAGAGGCTTAAGATCCCACTTCCCTTTTCCCTCTTGTTCATCCAAACTAATATGTTCAAATTGAAATACCATTGAAAACTCACTGCCGTCCGGGTTGCTATACAATTTGGCGATCTCTGGCGTAGCGCCCCATGTTTCTCCAACCGTCAGCAGGTCTCCAGCTTTTTGAAACGTCTCCTTGCTGAGTTCCCTTATATACTTATGCAGATTTGGCCCGTTGCTGGTAATTTTCAAATCTGGTTCTTTTCCGATTAAGTCAATTACGTCAAGCCGAAAACCGCCTACACCCTTGCTTATCCACCAACTGATCATTTCGTAAATCTCTTGTCGGACTTTTGGGTTTTCCCAGTTGAGATCCGGCTGTTTTACAGAAAAAAGATGTAAATAATATTGTCCTATCTCGGGTACCCATTCCCAAGCTGAACCACCAAAGGTGGAACCCAAGTCGTTTGGTGGCATTCCTTCAACGCCATCTCTCCAGACATAATAGTCATGGTGCGGATTTTCTTTACTTTTTTTTGCTTCTTGAAACCAGGGATGCTCATCGGAAGTATGGTTCAATACCAAATCCATTATGATCCGAATGTCACGTTTCCCAGCTTCATGAATTAACATCTCCATATCATCCAAAGACCCGAACATCGGATCAATATCCCGATAGTCCGAAATATCATAACCATAATCATCCTGAGGGGATTTACAAACTGGTGATAGCCAAATTGCACCGACACCGAGTTGCTGCAAATATTCCAGACGGGAAACAATTCCTTTCAAATCGCCGATTCCATCACCATTACTATCTTGAAAGCTCCGTGGATATATCTGGTATACAACAATTTCTTTCCACCAATTTTTATTTTCCATTGTTCATTACAACCTTTCCAATAGACGAATAGTGTTTTTATCTTAATCAAGTCACATCATACAATTACTCTTTTACCGATCCTACAACAATTCCAGTCACAAAATATTTTTGAAGCAGCGGATAAATCAGCAGCAGCGGGATGACAGCGACTACGATTTTGGCCGCATTTAGATTTTTGTTTGAAATTTCAGTCAAGTTGCTGAGTTGTGCTGAGTTGGTCCCGGATTGAAGAAGTTCCGCAATATTCACGTTAAGGGACTGAATATAAGTCATTAGTGGATAATTGCTGACTTGAGTCATATAGATCAAACCGCTGAAGAAATCATTCCACGTTCCCACGATACTGAATAGTGCTACCGTCGCCAGCGCAGGGATGGACACGGGAACATACACTTTGAACAGGACCTGCAGCGGACTCGCCCCATCGATGAATGCTGCTTCTTCTAGGGCCTTAGGTACAGCAGAGAAGAAGTTCATGACAAGGATGACACTGAATATAGGGACAGCTCCTGGTAGAACAAGCGACCAAATTGTATTGAGCATATTGAGGTTTTTGATCAATAGATAACTTGGGATCATTCCACCGCTGAACAGCATGGCAAAAATCATGACGTTCATATAAATGTTTCTGCCCCTAAATTCTCTTTTCGACTTGGAGAGCGGGTATGCCATTAGAACAATAAGAATCATGTTGAGAAGAAGTGTGAGCACAACACGTAGAACAGATATGCCAAAGGAACGCCAGAACTGAGCATCATCGATAATTTTCGTATACGCTGCGGTTGTAAAATTGACCGGTACGAGACCTACAGCATTAGCTGACACGGCCTCACTGCTGCTAAATGAAATCGCAACGATATTCCATAATGGAAGAAGGCAAATCAATGCCAGCAAAATGACGATGGCATAGATGATTAACCCGCCAATTCGACCTTTTTGGTTTACAAAATAGGACACAGGCTTGACCTCCTTAAAATATTTTTCGGTCAGTGTATTTTTTGGCCAATTGGTTGGCGGACAATAGCAAAACAATACCGATCACTGACTTGAACAGACCAACAGCCGTACCAAAGCTATACTGTCGCCCGACAAGTCCAATCCGATATACATAAGTATCCAGAATATCTCCCGACTCATAGACAACGGGGTTATACAGATTATAAATTTGATCGAAGCCGGCACTCAAAATATTGGTCAGACTCATCACTCCCATGAGCAGGATAATAGGCAGCATGCCTGGCAACGTAATATGCCATACTTTTCTCCACCAGCTGGCTCCATCCATTCCTGCCGCTTCATACAGGCCCGGATCAATCGAAGTAATTGCAGCCAAATAGACGATGGAACTGTAGCCGAACTCCTTCCACACGTCTGTCCCAATAATCAGCGGCTGGAACCAGGTGTTGCTGCCGAGAAAATTAATATTCTGCAGACCGAAAAAAGCCAAAATTTGATTCACAATTCCATCCAAACTGAACATGTTAACAACCACGGACGCTAGAACTACCCAGGATAGAAAGTGTGGCAGATAAACAATGGTCTGTACGGATTTTTTAACGAATTTGATGCGGATCTCATTTAACAAAATGGAAAAAATGATAGCCATGATTGTTCCCAATAGAATCTTGGCAATGGCAATCACCAACGTATTACTAAAAACCTGTGCGATGTCCGGCAACTTAAACATATAAATAAAGTGCTTCAGCCCTACAAATTTGGAGCCTAACATTCCTTTGGCTGGTATATAATCCTGAAACGCCGTAATGACACCGACCATCGGAACATAGCTGAATACCAGCAAAAATAAAATACCCGGAAGCATCATCAGATGATATATGGCACCCGTACCGAACGGGCTCTTTGCTTTATCATTTCCCTGTTTCATGGATGGACCCCTTTCCTAAAAGCAGGGCTGCGTATCGCAGCCCTATAAACAGTTCAAGATTGTTTATTTTTTGGATGCAACCTCGTCTTTAATTTCCTGAATTACCTGATCACCGCCTTGCTTCTTCCAATTGCTAACGAATGTATCGAAGTAATTCAGAGGTTCAGCACCAGTCACAATTTTGATGAAAGATTCCTGCTCCATCTTGGTCAGATTAGCCCAGGTCTGTTTCATGCTTGGTGTAGTTCCAGAGTAAGCAGGTGTCATCCAAACGAATTTGTTTTCCCTTGTCAGTTTGTCAATAAGCCCCACTCCGTTGATACGCGAGTGATATTTCGACCAGGCTGTTACGTTATCCGTATCCATATCACTCAAGTAAGTTTGGATACTCTTAATATTGTTTTTTGATTCTGTTGTCCGGACCTGATCCAGACTAATCTCTCCTTTAATCCCGCGAACGATGTCAGAGTAGTCATCTAGTAACGAGGTCGCCGAGTTGACTTCAATATTAAACGGTCTGGTAGAACCGTCTACGCCGTTCTCTTGATACTTGGCAGCTTCTGGCATAGATGTTCCCACATTTTTATCATTTGCTAGTTTATCGTAGAAAAGGTTTACTATTTTAACAGCGAGTTCCGGGTGTTCGTATCCTTTTCTTACAACGATAAACTGATTAGCTGGATTGGCGTGTGCCACGTTTACCTTTCCATCTGCATCCTCCAAAGTGTAAGCCGTGAATTTCGCATTCTTATCCTTCTGCTTCACGTTGCCCAGACCCCAGTCGGGAATATGCCATGGTCCAAAAGCAATGCCGCATTGGCCGTTGGTGTACAGTGCCGTGATGTCATCAAATGTGCGTGTTCCAAATTGCGGATCGATGATGCCTTTCTTGAACCAATCTGCCATGACGCCTAGCATCTGCTTGGTTTCCTTTGTTGTCGAGCCATAAACAATGCTACCGTCTTTACCCTTCATCCAGTACTGAGGGAATGAACCCTTTGTTGAGGCAACTCCGAGCATGGTATAGGCAGAACCATTATAGTCAGTTGTATTCAGGGTGTTCACAAAGGGTATGCCTACCGGTTTCCCGGTTTGACCCGGATCTCTTTTCAAGAATTCCTCGGCCGTTTTCTCCACATCGTCCAGCTTGATGGCACCATCTCCGTCTGCGTCAAGATGGATTCCCAGTAGATCCAGCCAATCCTGACGAACCCAGACCATGGTTGGTGCGGAATCTAGGGAAGTAGCCGGAAGCCCCATTAAACGTCCATCTATCGTCGCATTGTCTAATGCACGGCCTTCATAAGAGTCGTAAATATTCTTGATATTATCCGTGGCATACTGTTTGTAAATTTCCGTCATATCTTCAATCAGATCATTATCAACCAGTTCTTTGAGTTCATCCTTGGAATCGACACGCATCATGTCAGGCAGTTCTCCAGAGGCGATGGCGAGAGAAACCTGACGGCTGTAATCTTCTCCGTTGGCTTCAAATTGGTCTTTAATCTGAGCGTTAAACGCTTTTTTGACCAGTCGAGTATACGCATTGTTCTCATACGAATCTCCAGCCGGCAGTTTTGGGTTGGCTGTAGTCACACGCCCCATCGTGACCGTTATTTCGTCTTTATAGGCACTGAATGGGTCTCCCGGTGTTACCTCATATTTCCCCGCTTCCTTCGCAGTGGGAGGGTTGGATGAACCCCCACAGGCTGCAAGGGTTGAAATCATCAGGGCAGATATCGACAGTACAGCCAGACGTCTCGTTAACAGTTTGCTTTTTATGGACCATTTAGTTCTCATCACATTTCTATTCCCCTTTGTTGTGAATATTTCTTAATCATTGTTGTTTACGCTTTCATTATAAAACTTGCTGAAGACAAATCGAGATAGGGATTTAACGTCTGTTTGGATAGAAAAATGTATGCGGTTTCATGTCGGACCATGAGGTCATAGTTAGCTTGTAATCATTTATCCTACCTATCGACATACATCTGTCTATCCAATCTTACTAATCAAAGTGAAGAACAAAAAACCGGCAGCTCCTGAAACAGAAATCTGTCGGCTTGATTAATGGAATTATAAAAGAGTACGCTTTTTATCCCCTCTGCCCAGCTGTCGATATTCACTTGGCAGCAGACCTGTCAATTCGCGAAAAATTCGGCTGAAATATTTTTCATCCGTATAACCCACTCGCTCCGCAATCCAGAAAATCGTGTTGTTTGTATTCAATAAATACTCTTTAGACTTCTCTACTCGTATAAAACGGGAGTATTCATTAAAGGTCTTCCCCATCAGATCCTTGAAGCATTGACTGAAATAGCTTCGGCTGATGTTCAGTTGCTGGGACAAACTTGAAGCAGTAAAAGCCTGGTCCAAATCATTTTGCATGATCATAATCGATTTTTTGACGGCGTCTACAATTTCCTGTGAATATGAAGTCTGTTCATCTGCCTTACGAATACCCACAGACGTCTGCTTGATCCAAGCTTCTACCTCGTACCAGGATAGAAAAGAATGAATCATTGAGATTCTACCCAGCTTAGTCTGGGCAAAAAGGTGATTCCATTCCATAACTATCGAGTATAGCAATCCCATCAGCTGGCTTTTATGCAGTCTTAGTGATTTAAACTGTTCAATCAGTTGGTTGTAGTAACTGTCGTTATGGGTCCATGGTGTTAGAAACCAACTTTGCTTAATTCGATCCATGTCTTCATCCTGCGGTTCTATTGGAAATGAGTCCTCCACATTCATCGAAACAGCAATGACAGGATTATAAGGGTCGTATGCATAGAATAAGGACGTTTCAGTATAATTCATAATCCAGTTTTGGATTTGCGACCACGTTCGCTCTTGTACATCGGACATAACCAGCAAGGCGCTTTGAGGAACTTGGTCTAGGTATTCCTTCAGCCTATGGAAAAGCTGTTCCTCTACGTCCATGGGTGCCGTCCACATCCAACTGTTCCGTTCAACCTCCCACCGGATCTCATCTCCATTGGATGTCGGTTCAATCGGCCAACTCTGTCCTAACTTGCGATCCAGTGAAATAAGTGCATACACATGGCGATAATGGACATTGGTCTCACTTAGCAGCGGCAACTTTCGTTTTTTATTCGCCAGCTCGTCAATCCGTGTATGTATTCGGTCCAGCACATGTTCGAATTGCTCCTTCTCGAGCTGAACCTTGGCTATATAGTCGATGGCTCCCAACCTTAGCGCTTCCTGGATATAATCGAAATCTTGATGCAGTGTTAATACGACAATATGTAGTTCTGGATAGAGCTGCCTTGCAGCTCGCATCAGTTCAATACCTGACATCACCGGCATCGCGAGATCCGTCAACATCAGATCGACCGGTTGGGATTTTAGAAAATCCAGTGCTTTCAACCCGTTACTTGCTTCTCCTACAACCTCCATATTGAACTCGTTCCACGGCATCGCGGAGCTTATTCCTTTTCGTACTAATTTATCGTCATCCACTATCAATACCTTAATCATCCTCAGACATCTTCTCCTTTGATCGGAAGTATGAGCAGTATACTTGTCCCTGTACCCAATTCACTTTCGATCACCAGTTGTGCTTGATCTCCGTACTGTGCCCTCAACATGCGGTGGACATAATTGAGTCCGATGCCCATCCCTACTTTTTTATGTTCAGTTATACGATTGTTCAGAAGTCTTTGAATCGCTTCCTCGGTCATGCCTGCTCCATTATCCTGTATTAAAATATTCAGCGTTTTGGCAAGTGTAACTTCAATTTGAATAAAACCTTCGTCACTCAGTCCATGATAAAGTGAATTTTCAACCAACGGTTGCAAAATAAAACGAGGCACAGGTATTTTAAGCACTTGATCATCCGCTGAAATACGTACGTCAAATTCAAAGTCATATCGAATTTGCTGCAGGATTAGATACTGTCTTAGCGCATCAATTTCCTCTTCCATCGTGGATACTTGCCCTAATTTACCCAAGTTGTAATACAACAGCTTGTTCAAGGATTGCACCAACTTGTCAATCTCCCCTTGTCCGTTCATGACGGCCAGCCAGTGTACAGTATCCAGTGTATTCATCAGAAAGTGAGGATTGATCTGATATAACAATTTTTCCACTTCCAAATCTGCACGAATCTTCTCTTTCTGCTGCACTTCCTTGAACAGGTCGCCGATTTGATGCTGCATATTTGAGAATTCCCCCAACAGAAAGTCAAACTCAGGAATTTGAGTGCGGGTCTGGCTGCCTGCCTTTTGTGGATTCTGAGACATTCCGTTAATTTCCGAATGGAAAAGACCGAGTGGTTTGTAGACCATCTTCCACAGAAGCCAAGCAAGGAATACGGTAAAGCCGAGAAAAAATAAAGCGACCAGTAATATTTGAAGCAACCACTGGTTTTTCTCCTGTTGATACTTAGCCTGCGAAATTACCGATATGACGCTCCAATTCTGAGCGGAGTCCTCCTTAAACCAATGGTAATCACGGGCTATTCCATCTTTTGCAGCACTTTTTGATAAGCTGGAGAAATTCTCCCCGACTTTCATCACTTCTGGAATTTCACTGTACACAATTTTGCCCTCACCATTCAGGATCAAATGCGATAAAGCTCCTTGGTATTGATTGTAACCCAGTATATCCTGTGTAAGACGAAAGCCGGATTCGACGTAAATATATACATCGTCCCTTTGAGGCAGCTGTACCTTTCGCATAGCAGATAAAACAAGCTGATCATCAAATCGGTTCATACTCATATGGGGACCATAGTACGCAATGCCATATGATTTGGTAAGCACAGGCAAAGACTCAGGAGAAAAACGATCTTTGATGGGAAAGTTAGCGAACTGTGTAGTGCCTTCTTTCTGGAAATAGTACAAGGTTAGACCTATATTCGGATTAGTAAACGTTACGACATTTAACTCATTCTTTAATTCATCTCTAGCCTCAACCAATTCAAATATATTGGAGGAAGGCTTCAAGACTTCATCCAGTTTTTTTCCTAATGTACCACTATATGATAATTGCTGAGTAACATGATTCAGGTTAGTAATTGAATTTTCCAGTGATGAAGTTACCTGCTGTAGATTGCTCCTAATTCCATCATTGATTTTATTCGCAAAAATGGAATCAATGGTATAATAAGAAATTGTAAATATACTGATAAAGGGAATAAACGCGCTGAGAAAAAACAATAAAAAGATTCTTTTTTTAAGTGTCATTTCGACCATTCTCCTTAGGTAAATAAAACAGCAAGCCCCTGATTATGGAGCTTGCTGTTTATTGAACAACAGCTCTATCGATTATCGTATTCCTGATAGGCAACAACCCATTAAAAAAACAGGTAACATCATCATCTGATTCAGACTGAGAAAAGTCAGGATTCTTCCCTCTCGGTGAGGTGAAGTCTGCTCATAATTATAGATTGATATTCCAATATGTCAAACGCTTACAAGGAATTTATTTTCCCTTCCTCTTTACATACATCGACTTGCCGTTTTTTAATTGCTGATTGTAGTCATTCCGTTCATCACGTACCCCAAAAAAGCGACATCGTTCAAAATTCTAACCAAGGTTTTTTCTTGTCTTTACGTGTTTTCTTCTGTTTCCGCTACCAAGCAAAGTCTTCAGCCAGTCCCAATGCCAACCACTTTTAACAGCACATCCACAAACCTCACCACTCTACCTGTTCACGTTTTGCGTCACAAACTCTTTGAATGGGTGAAACGCTGCGTCACTGTACATTTGTGTCCCATCCTCATATTATCCATTAGTTCAGAGGCCCTTGACTTCGTCTCTTCACATGTTAAAATTCTATTCATCAATTGATGTAGTGCCCTATTATGAGGAGAATGCTGGATTCAAAGGTTTTTTCAGTGTATAAATAAGTATTTTTGATTTGCCATATTGGTCAAAATATAAAGTGTAGAATCCTTAACATATATCACCAAGTTGAAATGAGGTTATAAATGAATGGAAGATATGCTAAAGTGCGCAAAGCTTTTCAAAGAAGATCTATATAAGCAACTGGCTAGAATAGGTAAATGTCTATCAAGTGACAAACGCCTTGAAATCTTGAATGTACTATCACAAAGTCCCAGAACAGTGGAGAAATTAGCAACATGTACGGATATGAATATAGCTAATGTTTCTCGTCATCTGCAGGTGTTACTGGACGCTAAGCTTGTTAAGTTTACAAAGAAAGGAACTTACGCCATATACTCGCTAGCAGACCCGGAGATCATTGACTTTCTCTCTTCACTGTGGAAGATTAGTGAGAAACAAATTCCTGATATCGGGAAAATGAAAGATGACTTCTTAAACAACTTGAATGACATTCATACCCTATCCATGGATGAAGTAAAGAAAAAACTAGATGAAAACTCCATTATCTTAGTTGACTTGCGTCCCAAAGAAGAGTTTGAAACAGGACATATTCAAGGAGCCATTTCAATGCCTATGGAAGACCTAGACGTATTAATGGGAGAGTTACCAGAGGAAGCTGAAGTGGTCGCTTATTGTAGAGGGCCATTTTGCGTTTATTCGGCACTTGCTACGCAAAAATTGCAAGTTGAGGGATTTAAGGCGTATCGTATGGAAGACGGATTGAATGAGTGGCAGGAACATTTTCACTAACAGTAACCAATCTAAGCATCAAATAAAAAAGACTTCGAAGCCCACATATTTGTGACTTTGAAGTCTTTTTGTGAATAATGCAAGCCTGCACATTATGCACTTCATTAGATTGAAAAATACGACTTAAAAATTGGTGCTTAAACTTACCATTCCAATCCGTGTTCTGCAATATAGCTACTAGTAAGATCCTCTCCAGAATCAATGGTTACTTTTCCTTGAGTTCCTACGGAGACGCCGGCCTTTATTAGTAATTGACCAATATGGCAATTTTCTTCTGCTTTTTGTATAAAATCTTCCGTCATGCTTACGTCTTCATGGGTTGCTCCTGGATTCAGAACAACATGCGGGCGGTGGGTAATACTTAACTGATCACCTTGAGTTATGTTACCTTCTGTATCCATAAAGAATCCAGTCACAGGAAGTTTATTTTTATCTAACATATATGCTAAGGTCATCGTGTAACAAGCCACCGCAGAAGAGATAAGAAGTTGTTGTGGTTCAGCCCCTTCACCACTTCCCCCTTTGGGGACTGGAATTGCAATTTGAGTTTGGAGATTGTCACTTTTAATGCGTCCATCGCCCTTAGCATCTTTGTACCAAACCGTATTCATGCTAATTATCTTTTCTGCCATATTAACATCCCCTTTTTGGTATTGTAAGTCCAAAACTTCGTTAAGATTAAGATCCTCAATCAATGCACATAATTCTACCAAAACTTATGGTTTGCTCTATTTAACGAAAGAAACCGACATTACAGCTGTGCTCTGTCGGTTTCTTTCCTGATTTTAAGCCTAATTGAAATAGTCAGAGTGTGCTAAATCAATTTCTAGAATGTGCTATAAATCCGGATTTCTGGCTCAGCTTGAAGCAGGTCTTTGAGTCCAACAACGACATCATTATTAAATAGATCACTTTCGAGATAAGCCTTGGCATCGGTTTCACTGTTAAAGCCATGCAAAACTTGAACATCCTCATCACGCACAAGCAATTCTTTAGAAACCGCACCGGGAATACCAGACAGGAAAGGCTCTTTATAAGTTGTATAAACCTTTGCAGCTGCCTCACGTTCTGGTGCATTAATTTTCAATGTAATTTGAAGATATGCTTTTGCCATTGAAATCAAACCTCCAATTAAATTTATGTATCGCTCGATTAAATTATCAATTAATCAATCGATCAATTGAATTATAATGGACAATTTTTCTAACGTCAAGGCTACAAATAACACATTCACATATTTGTAATATAAATTTATATTTTGTCTTATTAATTTTGTTTCTAGAATTAAAACATGCTATGCTGACACAAAGAGGTGGGTAGAGTTGGCCAATATTCAGGAAATTGCTGATTTAGCGGGGGTTTCCACAGCAACGGTATCACGCGTCATTAACAAACATCCCTACGTACGGGAATCCACTAGGCAAAAAGTGTTGAGAATTATGGAGGAACTTGATTATGTCCCAAATGCCAATGCGATCTCTCTAAAAAAGGGCGAGACCCGTTTGATTGGGATCATTGCTACTTCATTTAGTTCTATTATCGTAACCTTTGTTCAAGCGTTTATAGTTTTTGCTGAAAGGCATGGATTTAATATCTCGCTGTTTATCACGAATGAAGATCCAGAGAAAGAACTTGTTGCTCTAGAAATGCTTAAACGGAAACAATTGGATGCTATTTTATGTCTAATTAGGAGTAATAGTTGGGATATCATCGAATCGTATGCACAGTATGGTCCTATTGTGACCTGGCAGCGTGTTCTTAATGAGAAGCTTCCCTCCGTGTTTATGGAACAATATCAAATTTATTTCAATGGACTGGAGTATCTTTACTCCAAAGGGTATCGTAAGATACTTAGTGTTTATCCAATGACGGAAGGTTTGAATACAAGAGAACGTATCCGTGCTCATAGAGATTTTGTGCAAAAGCATCAGCTTAACGCGAATCAGTTCCCTCACATTGAAGAAAAATTATCTGTTCCGGATGGAGAAGAACTTGCAGATTGGTGGATTTCGCAAAAAGATCGACCAGATGCTATATTTTGTGCGAATGATGAAGTAGCTGCAGGTCTGGCAAAAGCATTACGTACCTCAGGTTTTTCGATCCCTGGAGATCTAGGTATTATGGGGTTCAATAATTCCGTACCCGCTCAGTTGTTGGATCTAACAACGATCAACTATCCTGTTGGCTTACAGGCTGAGAATGCCTTTATTATTATTCGTAATAAGCTTAACCAGACGGAGAACGCACTAAATTCATTAGAGTTTACTTTGGTGGAACGAAAATCAACATAAAAGAACACATAACGCATGTTTTTCAGTGGAATCACAACAAAAACTGGTCATTACTTGAAATGCACCTTCAATAAAACGCCTAAAAAAGGACATAATACTGAAGGTGCATCGTTTGTTTTTCATCGAAAAATTAAACTTCATCGGACAATAACTGTAATTGTTTTTTTAGTTGTTCAAATTGAACAAAACGCCCTTCGCGTAGATATTCTCTCCCATCAAGAAAAATCAAGATTGTCGGTACAGAAAAAATCAAAAATCTTCCTGTGATTTCCTCCACTTGACTAGCATTAACACGAGCAAGAGCCAATTTAGGATATAGTTTAAGCATTGTTTTGAGCTTGGGGTAAATGGCATGGCATACGTTACAATCTTCTTGGGATACGTATAACATACTCAAAGGATTAATTTCGATAAAGGAATCTATTTCTTCTATTGATGTCAGTTCCACTACACTCATAATAAAACTGCTCCTCTCTTAAAGATACTTATGACTCCTCACACACATTCCAATCATGAACTCCTTCTTCAATTCGATAAGCCATATACCCTTGCTTCAGCATATAATCAACCGCTTGAGATGCCAGCGAACAGTATGGGCCTCTACAATATGCGGCAAGTTCTATAGTACTTTTATCAACTGTCTTCAGGTAGTTCTCAAGTTGGTCTAATGGTATTGAAATGGCATCTGGAATATGAGAAGCATCATATTCATCTGTGGGACGAATATCTAGAAGAATAACAGTCTTTTTTTTCATTTTTTCTAACAAATCATGTTTGGTGATGGTTTGAACCTCTGGATATTGTAATTCCAACTCAGTTTTAATCTGCTTTATATCAGATAGTCGATCTTCACATATTCTCCGCAAAGAAGATAGAAATTCAATTACTAAAGGGTCACCGATACTGTATATGACGTATGTCCCTTTTTTGCAGCACTTGACCAATTTAGCATCCAGTAAGATTTGTAGATGACGAGAAACATTTGCAACGTTCATACCCGTTTGTGTTGCTAAACCTTCAACTGATTTTGGACCATTGGACAAAATGTCCATGATCTCTAAGCGCTTGTCACTCGATAAACATTTCCCGATTCGAGAAAATTGTTGATATAATCGATCTTTGATATCTATTTCTTTCATTTTGAAGCCCCCAAACTTTATCTGAAACACTTCATATTCAATAGCATGTTAAGTTAGCGAAGCATGACCGTTTTTTTACAACTATCTGTACTATGCTTCATCATATCGTTCTAAAAATCTTGCTACGATTCGATCAGCTGATTGAATCGCCCCTTCCAAATGTCCTCCCTGTTGATCAGCCGTCTCAGTGCCCGTAAAAAATATGCCCTCTCCCCAAGGATCTCCGTAAACAGGGCCATAATTTGGATAGTCACGAAGTGGTTCAGCGTCTTCCTCAACAGCTGTATCGGTGTCGCTTGACCAATCTTTAAATAGTAATGTATTTACTTTCTCGGCAGCAGGCCCATAAAGTCTAGCCAATTGTTCCAACACAAGCTGCATGAGTTTATCTTCGCCCAAAATCTTCCGCTTTTTTGCCTGTAAACCAAAAAAGCCAAATAGCGCACCTGTTCCTGTACCTGGTGAAGCATCATGAATTTCTTGTAAAGGGCCCACCCAACTTGATGCAAAACCGGAGAGCCCAGCTTCACGCCAAAATGGTCGGTCGTAAATGGCAATCACTTTAGCTTGACCAGCCATCCATGTTGGTTTATCAATTAAAAAAGACTTCAGTTCATAAGGAAGTTCTGGCTCGAATTTAATATTTTTTTCAATCAGCCGTGGTGGAATAGCGATAATAACTGCAGTTGTGTAAAATTGTTTTCCATTGGCTTCTAAGGAGATTGTACCGTCTTCTTCTTGATGAATCGAAGTTACACATGTATTGAGCTGGATTGCTCCTGACGGCAAAGTAGCACTAAGCGCCTCAATCAGAGACTGCACCCCACCAACAAATCTTAGCGAGGGCTCCATTGCCCCCTCTGGCAAAAGATGCTGTTGTGGTGTTTCATGTTGGGAGCGTTCTAGGAGCATTCGTCCTTCGTTAAATTGATTAAAAGTCTCCAAACCCAGTTCTTTCGTGAGCTGAGTAATAATTTTCTCAGAGCGTGGCCAGAACCATGTGGGTCCAAGATCGAATTTTCCGAGTTTAGGATTGTCTAAAACCTCTAAAGTCAAAACTCTACCACCAATACGATCTCTCGATTCTAAAACAATGCATTCTATACCGTGAGCGGTGAGTAACGATGCTGCGCGAAGTCCACTCAAACCTGCACCAACGATGATTACCGGAGCATTTTTTTTAACTTGGTTTCTCATTGTTTCTCTCCTTCTCCATGTTTCAGCAGGGAGTCACATATGTTAAAAGATTATCTTCTTTATATGATGATATTGAGTCACTCTCAAATTGTATCCGCTACGTTGAAAGGGGCGCTCTAAGAGCAAAAAATCGACAACATTATTTCATTATAATGTTGTCGATTTTCATATCAATTAGCCAATTTAAGAATTTTGTCCTTAAGAACATTTTTTTGATTCACACCAACCATGGTATCAACGAGCTTACCATCTTTAAACAGCAACAAAGTTGGAATACTTCGAATGCCAAATTGTGAAGCTAATTCGGTTTCTTCGTCGACATTAACTTTTGCCAACGTCGCCTGTCCTTTCAGTTCATCAGCTAATTCTTCCACAATAGGAAGCTGAATTTTACAAGGTCCACACCATGGAGCCCAAAAGTCTACCAAGGTCACACCGGATTGGATTTGATTTGAAAACGTATTTTTTGTCAATGTAGTTGCTCCCATTAGAAATACCTCCAATAAATATAATTTTCATCAATCATATATTATTCAATTGATTGATTGAATTATAAAACTGAAGTTCTATATCTGTCAAGAATGAAGAGATTTGCGAAGGATTTATCATTTGGTCATGCTCAACACGGCACGGAATCGTGTCTTAGCCGACATCATTTTTTCATATGCTTCACTAGCTTGTTCCAACGGGAAAACTTCGATCATAGGTCGTACATCGGTCAGTACACTAAATCGAACTGCCGCATCAATTTCCTTCGATTGTCCTGTAAACGAACCCCGAACAGTATGGGGTCCCTTCAGAAAGTCCATGGCAGACAGTTCTAAACGTTCACCAGAACCGGCTACAATAATGAGCTCTCCATCTTTTCCTAACCCATCAATTAATGTGGAAATGACTTTTGCATTTGGTGCTGTAGCAAGAATAACTTTTGCTCCCCCTAGCGCTTGTAAAGCTTTAGCAGGATCTTCTTTTTCGGAATCAATATAACAATGTGCCCCAAGTTCCCGAGCAAGCTTCTCTTTATCACTACCACGAGATACTGCTATGGTCTGATACCCAGCTTTTTTTGCGTATTGTACAGCCAAATGACCAAGTCCACCAATTCCGGAAATCGCAACGAGGTCCCCTGGTCGGGCTGAGCTATTTCGCAGTGCACTAAATGTAGTTTCTCCTGCGCACATCAAAGGAGCTGCTTCTTCAGAAGACACTTCATTAGGTATGTGGGTCAGACTATCTTCAAATGCTACCATGTATTCAGCATAGCCTCCATCCATAGTCAGGCCGGTAACATGATCATGTCCTCCATGCCATCCAATACCTACTCGTTGTCCGATTTCCCATCTGGTAGATCCAGATCCTAACTCCGTCACGATTCCGATCACTTCATGGCCTGGTATCCGCGGATATTCTGGGGAAGCACCACCAATGGCCATGGAATCACCATTACATAGTGTATGCTCAAGTAGGCAAAGCCAACCGAGTTAACATCCAGGACGAATGCCTCTCCATAGCAACAAGTGCTCGGTGATCATAAAGTGACATTTCAATTAATCAATAATGATTCTCATTATCAATTATAGTGTATCAAGAACTACAAAATTACAAATACACAAATTATGAATGTTATATGTATAAAGACAAAAGCCCTCGAACCTAGAGGGCTTTTGGGATAAATCAGCTATTCATTTGAGTCTAGTTTTGTTTCACTCATCTGCACCAATATTCACGGCCTTCCCTTTCATGCGGGGCTCCCCGTCGATATCCTCGGTTCCGATGATGGTGTTATCCGTTGATCCTGAATCGATCGCTGGTGACGAGGGCTGCAAATGGAAGTCGCCATTCGTGGCATTCACGAATTTAGGATCGACAAACAGAGAATGCGCATCGTTACCCGTTCCCGATTTGTACGTGGCGAATCCCGTATATTCTTTATCTTTCCAGGTCCAGTTGGCTCCCGAACTGCCACCAGGTGCAAAATATAAATTATAATCAACAACATTGCCGGAATTTTGGGTATATCCATTGTAGATCAACACATCAGTCGAACTCGCTACGAAAATATTGTTCTTAATCACGTTGTTTCGTGTATCATACTGAACTAAAAGCTGGCCGCTTCCATCGTCCAATGTATCGTTCTTGTACAGCGTATTGTTCACGATCTTGCTGTTTACCGTTGAGCCACGCTCGTCATCATAGCCGCCCATAGCGATGCCGGTCAATCGGTTGTTATATATCACGTTACTGCGGACCGTAATATTGCTGGTGGCTTTGCCGGCATGCTCGGAGGCTATTTCGACACCGATGTCATTGTTATAGCTGTAGTTCTGCTCAACAATGTTGTCCTTGCCCCCATCTACATAAATGCCGCCGGCCGAGTTGTCATCGCTCTTGTAGGATGGGTTATTTCGAACCGAATTATTGTACACTCGGTTGCCCTTTACCAACCCGTTCCGCACTTGATCGTAAGCAGTATTCGGTGCGGTTCCTTCAAAGCCGATCAGATCGATTCCTATGTTGTCGTTATCGTGAATGAGGTTGCTGGTCACTGCAAAGCCGTCCACATTACCGTTTAAAACAAGCGATTCGCTAGAGCCGAGCACGAGATTGTATAGTTCATTGCCGCTGATTGTAAGGTTATGAATCGATGCAGGAGCTTTCGTGCCATAAACAGCGATGCCGTGAGCGTCCCGTCCCAGCCGGTCCTTTCCGGTTGGGGTGGCCGTGTTTTTGATGTCGTGGATTTTATTATCGGACAGATTGATGAAGTTCCCTGCACCGTAAACGTAAATGCCTGTAGGCACTGCGTTCTTGGAAGCTGTGGTAAAATTGCGGATTTCAAACCCCTGGATGGTAACGTAATCGACATTGACCAATTCGATTAACCCCTCGTTCCCGCTGACCGATAGACCTGTTCCGTCAACAATGGCGGTTTCGTTGCCATAGCTTGCGAACACGATGGGGCCTTGCGAGGCGGAGCCAGAGCGGGTGATTTTCAGTTTCTCCTTGTAAACACCGCCTCGGACATAGACCTTGCTGCCTGGAGAGACTGTGTCAGCCGCATGCTGGAGCGTTTTCCACGGCGCGTCGCTTGTTCCCGCGTTGGAATCGCTACCAATTGTCGACACATAATATTCGGTACCAGCGGCAGAGGCGGCAGGAGTCTGTAGATTACCGATTGCAAGGCCCAACCCCAAGCTTAAACCTACAAGCAAAAATTTACCGAGTTTCTTCAAGAATTTTCAACTCCCATCCTAATTTAGCTTTCGTCAAATTAACGTTATCATCAATTTACGGCTTCTTGCAAGCGAAGAACGTCCTCTACCGTACGTCGGCAAGCTTTCCGTAAAAGGGCCGACAGTATCCCACACGCATTGGTGAATTGCAGTAATTTTTCGCTTTGACAAAGAAAACCTAATAAAAACACCCCTGAAAATATTATGTATATTTTCAGGGGTGAATAGCTAACTCAATGCCTCCAATAACACTGACCACTGAAATAAAACATATTGGATGCCGCCTGTATGAAGGGCCTTTATGATCACACACCATGAGAAGACTGCCGATAAATTTCATCGACAGCCCTTCTTTTCCAAGTAGTATACTCCTCACTCCTGTTCGCTGGACAATTCCTTTAGCGATTTGATTTTACCATGGGGATGCTGTTCTTGCTTTCGTGACTTCCATGCAGCTTCTTTCCTTCTCTTCTGGTGAGCCATAACAGATATCCTCCTTTGGAAATTGTGAATGTATACTACTTCCTTAAGTTGTCATTTCTCGTCTCTATTCATTCATAAAATTAAATTCGTTGGGTTTTGTTTTTAGTTAGCGGGCATCTCGTTAAAGAATGTGATGTCGTCTATCGGCAGCCGAGTTGTCTGATGACCCGGTTGTGCCGCTTTACCGAGTGCAATCAGCATGATTGGAATGTAGCGGTCTCTAATACCGAACGCTTGCTTAAGCTCGGCCGCATTATAGCCACCCATCGCGACCGTATCGTAGCCGTGAGCACGTGCAACCAGCATGAGCTGCTGGGATACAATACCACCATCGATATGAATGACTTTGTGAAGGCTTTCCTCTGGTAACGAAGCATACGTATGAATCGACCTTTCTACGAACGATTTAGCGGTATCTTCCGCTATATAGCCATGTTTTACTGCTTCGCCGAAAACTTCATCGAGCTTCTTATATCCTTCCGTATCACCAAGCACAACGATCACCGCTGCAGCCTCAGTAACCTGGGATTGATTATAGGCGATTGGCTGCAGTTTTGCTTTCAATTCCTCTGTTTCAATAACCAAGAAGCGCCAGGGCTGAACATTACTCGAAGAAGGTGCAAGCGACGCTTCTTTCAGAATATCCTTAATTTCCTCGTGAGATAGACGAACCGATTTGTCGTAATGACGCACAGAGCGGCGCTCGCGGATGACATCGGCGAACAAGGCGGAGCTCTGGCCAGTATGAGTTGAAGTTGACATTATGAATCCTCCTTTTAAATAAATACTGTTTTTTATTCAGCACAGTTAAATTCAGACTTTGCGGCTAGTCAGAGCTTGAATTCCATCTAAAACGAAGTACCTTGAAAAATCCAAAATATTTCCGCTTCTGCGCACAGATATAACTGTGCTCATTATCACACAGATAACCTTAAAAATTAACGCTGCGCGCGGCTTGCATTTAACTGTGGTTTATATTGCACAGTATAAAATCTAAGCAAGCCGCTGTCAACCGTCTTTTTCCAGGTCCATCTAAAGCTTGGCTTCCAGTTGGTTGGCGAGATCTGCAATCGTGTACTTGCTTAATACTCCGCGTATGCTGTCGTCCATTTCTTGAGTAATATCCTCAAGCGTAGATTTCATACATTTACCGAGCGGATGCGTGCCAGCTGTCTCGGTAATACCGAAGGAAAGCCTGCTGCCTGAACGAAATACATCGTATACATCAACCAGTTGTATAGATTCTGCCGGTTTCCTAAGGTGGTACCCGCCGTCACGGCCTTCCCGGGTCCCGATAAACCCTTCCTTTGCGAGAACGGAAAGTATGCGGCGCAGCAAAGAAGGTTCCGACTGAAGATATTTGGCGAGTTCAATACTTGGACAAGCTATGCTTTTGTCTTCCTGCGACAATATAACAAGCGCTTGAACAGCCAGTCCAAACCACTTTGGGTGCTGAGTCGGCGTACAATACTCCTGCTTCAACCTTTACTCTCTCCTTCCAGCTTACTCATAAGTAGCATGAGTAAATTCTACCGAATTCCCTAATATGCTGCAATAGACGAGCTTACATCCAATATATATTTAAATATGATATTGACCTTTAAATGCGAAAATCTCATTAACAGCTTGGTGATATCCACCAGTTTTTTGAAAAGATTCTCTAATATGTGCAACAGCTTTTTTGAATGGGAGGCTTAACACATGATCTGCGGCTTCACGCAATTGATTTGCAGTCAAGCTTTCCATTTGTAACTTAATACCTGCTCCCATATTGGCGACTTGTCCTGCGATGATCGGTTGATCCGCGCTTTGCGGGACTATAATCAGCGGAACCCCGTAATATAGACCTTCGTGGGTACTGTTCATTCCACCATGTGTAATAAATAATTTAGTGTGTTGCAAGATATCCGTTTGTGGTACATCATTTTTTACGATGAAGTTTTCAGGAACTTCCCCTAAATCGGAAACTTGGGTTCTATTCCCAATCGACATGACAATTGTATGATCCGTGTTCCCAAACGCCTCAATACAAAGCTTATAGAAGTCAATTGCTCGGTTAAAGACTGTACCCAATGAGATGTAAATTTTTTTTTTCCCTTGATTGCAGTAAAATCGAAGCTTTCTTGCGTTAATCGTGAAGAGATGGATGGACCTACAAATTTATAAGTTTGGTCGAATGCTTCTCCATAAGGTTGAAACTCTCTTGTTGTATATACGATTGTAAGTGGTGCAGGATTACAAAACACTTCGTAAGGTGAATGGATCTCCACTCCATATTTCTCCTTTACCATTGCCGTCAGGTTTTGAAATTTATCATTTATAGGTTTAACTATATCTTTAGGGACATTAATGGAGAATTGTTCCATAATATGATTGAATGATTCTTTTGTCTGGGCGAAAGAAGTACAAGAATTGATTGCAGGAAGCTTAAGAATTTGAGCAAGTATACGTCCACACCCAAACATGGAATCATGGATGATATAATCAAAATGCTCTCCTTTGATCTGTTCGAGAACGCTTGGAATGATGATATCTGCCGTAAGTAAAAGACCGTTAATTCTTTCCAGCAAATAATCTCTTCCACCTGAGATAAAAGCTTTTATAAATTTTTGATCGTCAAATGTTCGTACTGAAGCTCCCGTCCTCTCGATACGCTCCCGAAAGGCTTCTATAGAAAAGTACACTACCTCTTCTCCGCGCGAAATAAGCTCCTGTACAACTCCAATGGTTGGATTGATATGTCCCTCTGATCCACCATTAATAAATAAAACACGCGCCATTTCAACCGCTCCTTAGTTCATTTTCTTCAGTAAAATTATCCGTTTCTGATTCTAACATGTTCTCTGAATTTCAGGGTGCTGCTTCTCTAATGAACATTGTAGCTGCTTTCTCAAGTTAATATACTTTCAATCGTCTCCGTCTCCATAACTTGTTTATTATTCTTTTAAGTTAGTAGGTTGTAAGACGACATTTGAATTGATTCGATGTATATTCTTACTCTGCAACAAAAAAAGCCGCCAAGTTGGCGGCTTTGCATACAGCAAAGACTTGTTTTCATGCTGGACACTGTTGGATAACGTTAAATACTCATGGTTTACTGGATGACTATTTGTTGGCTGAATCGCTATAAACCGTGCTTAATCTTGATGTCGCCCTAATACCATTAGGGCCTTCAATGATAATACGACCTTGTTCCGTAAGGCTGGATCCTTGCCAGTCAGTGGCCATATCCAGATAATCAAGACCCGGGCTGTTTCCTTTCCAAGACCATGCAAGATAACCTACGCCCTTTTGCTCAGCGTAACTCATAATGGTAGCCTCATCCACATCACCGCTTGTATGCTTAATACCAAATTCTCCAATCAGCAGAGCCAGGTTTTTATTCAGTACATTATCCATATTGCTCTTTACTGTGGCGGCATTTCCGCCGGCATATTCGTACATATGAATGGAGAACATCGTATTTTTAAGTGGATCTGCATTAAAGACTTCTGTTCCGTAGTCAAAAATAGATTGCGGGTACTGCCCCCATCCTGCACCGTCAACAATAATTGTATTTTTGATGCCAGCATTTCTGAGCTTAGGAATAACAGACTTATAACCTTGCGCCCAGCCTCCTCCATCCCAGGTTCCATACCATTCGTTCGCGATATTGAGGATGACGGTGCTTTCTTTCCCAATGAGTGCGCTTTTCATTTCAATCCAGTAATTAGCGATATTATCCAATACAGCAGCGCTGTCAGACCCTGTGCCATCATGGACTTCAAGAACAACGACCAATTTGTTTTGCTCTGATAATGTGATTAAATTTTGTATCGCTGACAGATCATCTTTCGTCCATTGCTGACCATCTGACAGTACGATTCTAATAGTATTCGCTCCCGTTTTCGCAATGGCAGGGATCGCTACAGACTCTTGTCCCTTGTACCAGGTATAAGCGTGATTGATTCCCCTCATCACAAACGGATTTCCCTTGGCATCGTAGAGCGTTGTTCCGTTAATATAAAAACCTGTATTCTCAGTTGTAGAATTCGTCGTAACTTTTATGATATTACTTGCTGCTGAAATATTTCCTGCTGCATCCCTGGCTTTTACAGTGAAGCTGTATGCTGTATTAGCGGTTAGTCCCGTCACCGTATAACTTGTCGTGGTTGTTGAATTGACTAAAGTTGTTCCATTATACACATCGTAGCTGGTAACATCTACATCGTCTGTTGATGCGGTCCATACAAGACTCACCGAAGTGTTTGTTTTGGAGTAGCTTTTCAGATTTGTTGGTGCCGTTGGTGCCGTCGTATCAGGGGTTGAGTCAACAAGCGTAAACTTCCACTTCTGCTGATCATTTCCGTTATCTGTCCATTGCTGCACATTTGCCCCGTCATTAGTATAACCCCCGATTACATCCAGCGCTTTACCGCTAGATTGTACAAGCAGCTTATAATATCCACCGCCGACGTCAATCATTTTCCATTTTTGATTAGTTAAATCGCTGTCTGTCCATTGCTGTACACTAGCACCATCTTCTGAGGAGCCTCCGGCTACTGTCAATGCTTTACCGCTGGATTGTACAAGCAATTTATAATATCCGTCGCCAACGTCAATGACTTTCCATCTCTGCCGAGCGCTGCCGCTGTCCGTCCACTGCTGCACCTTAGCTCCATCGGCAGTTGAGTCTCCTGCTTCCAGATTTTTGCCGCTATGCTGTGCCGTTAGTTTATATGTTTCACCAGAAACAATATTTGTGTTAGCTGTGGTGGTGGTAACATCAATCACATTGCTTGCATCTGACACGTTACCTGCGGCATCTCTAGCTTTCACGTAAAAGCTGTACGCCATGTTGGCTGTTAAGCCGGTAACGATGAAGGATGTCGACGCACTGGAACCTACGAGGTCTGATCCTTTGTAGATGTCGTATCCTGAAACACCTACATTGTCTGTAGATTCCGTCCACTGCAAGCTTACTGTCGTATCCGACACAGAGGAACTGACCAGATTGGAGGGCGCTGTTGGAGGTGAGTTATCCTCCGGCTGGTCAGCTGAATGCACTTCAAATTCCCAAAGGGAATATCCGTAGCTGGTAGCCCTTTCAATGCCACTCATTTTTACATATCTAGCGTCTGTTGCTTCGAAAGATATCTTATCGATTCCTCCATCTCCAGTCGTGGTGGAATAGACGGTAGTCCAATGATCATCATCCGTCGATGTCTGAACTTGGTAAGACTTCGCGTAAGCGGCTTCCCAGTTGAGCGTAACACCATTGATTTTGGTGGTGCTACCGAGATCTACACTTATCCACTGCGGATCTGAATATTGTGAAGACCATCTAGTTAGCGGGTCACCGTCGATCGCAAAATCAGCCGCTTTACTCGAATCTTCGACGGAGCTTGCGGTTACCGATTGGGTAAGCCTAGCATTATCGGAAGCGCTCACATTTTTGATCGGCAACATACTCATAAGCAGTCCAAACAAAATCAAGCAAGTTATGGTTTTTTTCATTCCCAAACCTCCTATTGAGCATAATAAACAGCTAATTGGTTACCCCTGCGTCTCATAGATTTCAATTCCAATCTCTATCCCTGAGGCATGGCAAAGTCTTCTCCTTTCCGTTCATAATTGGGACAAAAACAAACAAACGTGGAACAACCCTTAAGTAACCGTTTTCTTTTACAACTAAAAATTTATTCGCTTTAATAGATTTTCTGTATCATTCCCAGCGATGAAATTTTATCAAAGCGACCTAAAGCATATATATTTTTGTTTTCCAGTACTATGCCTTGATGATCAAAAAGTTTTAAAATCTGTTTTCCTAACTCCATAGTATAGGTCCTAAAAGTGCAAAACAAGACAACTTTCTCTCAACAGTTGTCTTGTCTAGTTTTGTTATATTTATATAGTTGTCGATTAAACTCGATATTCTTAGGGGTGTAATCTTGGCATGTTTTCGAGGTCCAAGGCAGAAGAAGCTTTCCCGAACGGATCTCCGGTCTTGCCGTGTTTGGCTCGAATGATGAGAAGAATTGGACCCGTTTGACGGATCAGCTCACTGTACGAACCGAAGAAAAGCAACGGCTTTACGTGAGGGATGAGTATAAAAACACCTCTTTCCGCTTTTTCAAGCTGGCGATAATCGAGCCGCAAAGTACGATGTTTGAGATCAGTGAATTGCGAATTTACGGTCAACGTCATGAATTTTAAGTAAAGTGCCCCACACCAAACAAACAATCCTCTACCTATTTGGTAGAGGATTGTTGCTTTCTTACGCTTCCTATTATGTATCTGTGCGCACATCATCCCAATCCTGTCCCATGTAACCAGTGAGCCATTTTAGCACACGATGACGTTCATACACTACACCATCATCCAGATTTCCAGGGGCTGGCTGTTTATGAATGCGGCTATCCACACACATCCAGTCGTAACGACAGATTAAATCGGCTTCATCTAAAATTTCCTTGCTACTGCGCAGCCTTGAGCTTGACAGAAAAGCCTCAAATGAGTGAAATTGCTGTAACTTTGAAACAGACAATGGCACGTCGCAAATACCAGTTGGGTCACCTAGCTTCTCAAGATGGCCCAAAGCCCATAACAGAGTCCAAAAGCCTTCATAACGCCAGGAGAACTGGACACCCTCTGACTCATCGTCATACTCATTGGATAGGAACCTCTTCTCTTCTGGTGAAAAGAAACAGTCCGCGCCATACTGATCAGTCACTTGATTTATCATTCGATTCGTATCATCCATGCTTTCGCCCGCACCGATACACTCGCCTTTCAGGGCTACAATACACAAAGCAACGGCACGGCCAGCCACTTCCTTAAGGGATCGGATGCTGTCTGCGGCTTCATCTCCTAGCCTTCCTGGGATCGGCGGCATTTGCGTAAAGCCTTGATCGAGCAATATCTTTTCTGACTGCAGCTTTCGCTCCATCCCGGATTCGCTAATTTGATCCTCTCCGTACAAATAACTAACATGAGCAGTCACTGTATAATCTTCCACTTCCGAACGTCCATTCACATCTAGTAGCAGACTTCCGTCAGGTGCAAGCAAATCACCGCCACCCCGGAACATCAGTCCATCCAGCGAATTTATGATATCAAGTAATTCGGCAAAAAAGGCTTCAGATATATCCTCCTCAGTCTCCACACCAATCACCATATTCAGCGTACTCATTTTGATCAACAGCTTTTGCTGCAACTGTTCGTTTTCAGCAGGAATTTGACTAAAAAAGTTTATCATTCCGTTAAGCATGGAGGCAAACTCCTCCGGATTCGTTTTGCTGGTCATTATGTTAAATCCTTTGATCTTTATACTAAACCAGCCCCGGCTTTTGACCTCAAACTTAGTTTTGCTTTCATTCACGTGTATCTTGTTGTTGGGATAAATCGACTTTAATAGTCTCTCAACCTGATCCAGATCGAAGGTTGAGCTGTAAAGCGCACAATTTCTCATGATGACCTCCTTATGAAAATACTACGAATAGCCGATGTTTGTTACGGGCACGATTCAACTAACTCTGCAAAATTCGATGCAGTAATGCCTCTCCCTCATTCTCAAACCTTCGCTGTTCCTTCAGAAATTCAGGAACATCTTGTAACCGGGAAGTTCTGTACCCAGGACCGCCACACCCACAGGAATGGTAAGAGTATCCGTTTCGATACAGAAGCTCTACCTTTTTCCACTGCTTGATATCCGTTTGCTTCGGGGCCTGAAAATCATGACCCATGTCATGCATGGGCGTCTGGCATTGCGGACAGACATGAACAAGCCGTTCATATTCATCCTTTGGCATCTCAAAGCGGGATGTTTGCTTATACACCTTCCTACAAGTAAAGCAGGCAAAGATATCTTTGTATGGACCGTACATTGCATATCTACACATATTTTCACCCTCTTCAAAAATTGAAATTGATCTGATATTTTTCTTGTATTATCAGAATACATTCACAGCGCCACCGTATTAAGAATACATTGATGTCCAGCTGATGTTTCTTTTATATTAGAGCGAAATTACAGAACTAATCAAGCTAAAAGGTCCGTTCTAGCGCATTCCTCGCAGTAGTGATGTTATTTTTTATAGCATAAAAATCTTGTTCAAGGCTCGAAATGATTGTAGCATGATGTCTTGAAAGTTAACTAAGAAGACTCCTAAGCCGCAGTCAAATCGGGGCTGGAGCCTTCTTTTTTAAGTAATAAATAGTCAAAGCAGAATGTGCAAATCCCAGACCGACTTTTGGGACAGCCCTCCAGTCTTATAATTCTTGTATGCTGCAGGTCAGCTTCAGACTGATACTCGTTTACATATCTAATGTATACAAGGGCAGGTTTTCCGGTAAAGCCGACGGGCGCTGACAGGTGCTCTGCATCGTATAAAAGGTCTCTTGATCGGAAGAGTCATGGAACGCCCACATCGCTTCCAGCACATGGTAGGCCAGTTCCCCGCTAGCGCGGTGAGGCCGTCCGCTACGGAGAGCATAGGCCATATCGGCAACACCGATACCCCGTGTATTCTCCTTGTATCCCGGCTGCAGCGGTGCCTCTGTCCATTCTTGCTCGCCTAACAGTCTATAGTGAACTGGTCCTCCGAACGTGTTCGGGTCAGGCACCTGTAGCGTGCCATGCGTTCCATATACCTCGATCGGTGGCAGAGTGCTTCCACCAAAGATGTCAAAGCTGGTAATCAGCGTGCCGACAGCCCCCTGCTTAAAGCGCAGCAATCCGGCTACATGGGTCGGAATATCGACTGGGATGGTCTGGCCTTTCTTTTTCTCGCTCGTAATTGTTCGCTGATCCATCGCCTTGCGGGTCATGCCCGAAATAGCAGTAATCGGTCCCAGCAGTTGTACCAGAGCCGTCAAGTAATAAGGGCCCATATCAAACATCGGGCCGCCGCCGACTGCATAATAAAATTCAGGATCGGGATGCCAATGTTCATGCCCACGGCTCATCATGAAAGCTGTAGCAGCTACTGGATTCCCAATGACACCGTCCTCAATCAGCTTCAATGATGTCTGTATACCGGAACCGAAGAAAGTTTCCGGTGCGCAGCCAACAAGTAGTCCTTTTTGACGAGCAAGATCCAAGACAGCCTGGCCCTGCTCACGGGTGACGGCAAGTGGCTTCTCCACATAGACATGCTTGCCAGCCGCAAGAGCTCTGAGACACACCTCGGCGTGAACGGCCGGAATGGTCAAATTAATGATAAGTTCGATCTGCGGGTCAGCTAAAATCTCATCTACTGTATATACGTTCGGAACGTTGAACGCTATCGCCTGCTCCTCTGCTCGACCTTGGTCCAGATCCGCTACTGCGAACAGCTCCAGAATGTCGAAACGATGGCAATTTTCCATGTAAATTCCGCTAATTTTACCACATCCGATAATGCCTACTTTCATTTTGTTCATGCTGGACTCCCTTCTCCTTGAGAAAAAATGGATAATGGCGTTCTTTTATTACATCGGATACCATCCTGTTCGCGCTACTGCTGCTGGTTGTCTGCCATACCCGTGTATGCCTCTGCCAGCAAGCTACCGTAGCTGGTCGCTGCCTGTTTGCCTGCCGCGGTCCACAGGAACCCGCTGCGCATCATCTCGGTCACTTGAGGTATATCTATGATATCTGCGTGATGACCTAGCGAATTGTAGAATACGCGTCCGCTTCCCCACCGCTTTGTCCATACAACAGGCATATCCACCGGCCCATTAGCCGAATGAGGTCCTGGTACGACCGGGAAGCGTGTGGTTGCCAGCACCTCAACTGCAGGGTCTACATGGAGGTAGTACTGCTCGCTTTTGACCTGAAAATCCTCAATATGGTCCAGCAGCGGGCTGGAGCCACGCTTTATGTTCACCATATACTCCACTCCATCATTACCGGGATGAGCAACCCATTGCCCGCCTGTCATGAACTGCCAGTCCACGTTGTTCCGAAAGGCATCACACATGCCACCGTGACAGCCTGCCAGACCTACACCGCTTTGAACCGCTGCTGAGACATTATTGACCAGTTCCTGCTCGATCTGGCCCATAGTCCACATGGGAATGATCAGGTCCAGGCCAAGCAGTTTCTCCGCATCCTGGTAGGCATCAAGGGTATTAGATACCTCCACCTCGAACTGTTCTTCCTTTAAAATGCGTTCAAAAATAGCCGCCACCTGCTCCGGCTCATGTCCGTTCCATCCACCCCATACAATCAGTGCCTTGCGCATCTATAATCCACTCACCTTTCGGAATGTGTAGTTATACTACATTTCTTCAATGGATACCCAGCGACGTTCCTTTATAGATCGTTCTACTGCTTCAAGCACAGCCTGACAAGCGACCCCGTCGTGGAAATTCGGCGAAGGTTGCCGTCCTTCGGAGATGGCACTCAACATCTCAAGCATCTCGTGGGTGAAGGTATGCTCAAATCCGATTGTATGTCCTGCAGGCCACCAGGCTTCGGAATACTTGTGTGCTGGATCGGTGGCGAGCACGCGGCGGAAGCCCTGAACGTCTTCCTCATCCTGTGTGAAATACACTTCCAGTTCATTCATCCGCTCAAAGTCAAACCGTACACTGCCTAGACTACCGTTGATTTCGAATGAATTTGTGCTCCGATGTCCGGCAGCAAAGCGTGTGGCCTCGAAGCTGCCCAGCGCACCTCCAGCAAAACGTGCTAGGAACAGCGTGGCATCATCGACCGTCACTTCTCCCATTGGTGCATTGGCCTCGGTACTCCTTTTGGAGCTCAATCCGCTCATCTCCATAGCCAGCGGACGCTGTTTGATGAACGTCTCGCTCATGCCGATAACTTCGTCGAACTCGCCGACCAGAAACCGAGCGAGATCAATCAGATGGGCGCCAAGGTCTCCATGAGAGCCAGAACCGGCCACTTCTTTTTGCAACCGCCATACCAGCGGGAAGGACGGGTCCATGATCCAGTCTTGAAGGAAAAACGCACGGAAATGATAAATTTTGCCTAGGCGACCGCTTTCGACGAGCTGCTTCGCCAGCTGGACAGCCGGAGAAAAGCGGTAGTTGAAGCCAATCATATGGTTGACTCCTGCTTTCTCTGCTGCCTGCAACATGTCACGGGAATCCGCCAGTGAAAGCGCAAGCGGCTTCTCACAAAACAGATGCTTGCCATGGAGGGCAGACTCGATAACAATTTCCTTATGAGCATTACTCGGGGCGTTAATGTCAATGAGATCAATATCGTTACGCTTCACTAGATCACGCCAATCCGTAACACTCTCGGTCCAGCCGAACTGGCGGGCAGCCGCCTGAACCCCCTGCTCGTTACGTCCACAGATGACGGACATCTCTGGCTGCAGCGGGGCATCTGGGAAGAACATAGGTAGACTACGGTAAGCGTTGCTGTGAGCCTTGCCCATAAATTTGTAGCCAACCATTCCAATACGAAGACGATTAGACATGTCGTGATCCTCCTTATAGATATGAGTTTCAACGAATTATTGATGAATGGTGTTATTGACGAATGGATGACGCCCTAATAATCAGCTCTGTGGACAGAAGTTCTCTTATTGAGTCGCACCCAGTCCCAGTCAGTTCCAGAGCCGGAATGTGGTCCTGAGAATCGGGTATAAGCTTCGAGGCTGCAAGCTCCCCCATCTCATAAAAAGGAACACGAACACTGCTTAGTGGCGGAACAGCCATCTCAGCCGCATCCGAATCGTCATAGCCCACAAATGCTGGGAACTGGTCAATTGCCAGTCCGCGCTCACGGAGACCCTGCATTACGCCGAGGGCCATCCGGTCGTTCGCCGCAAAGACGGCATCAATATCATCTAATTTGTCTGCGATGGTAGCCGACGCTTCGAGCCCGCTTCGACGACTGTAATTGCCTTGCAGAATCAACTCATGGTCATATTCAATACCAGCCTCCTGAAGCGCGATGAGATAACCCTTCAAGCGCTCCGTACTGTTGGAATAGATATCCGGACCGTTGAGAAAGGCTATCCGCTTGCACCCCTGCTCAATGAGATGACTAACGGCCGCTCGGCTTCCTTCTACATGGTCTGCATCCACTTCACAGAACGACTGTCCTTCAAAATGGTGATTCATGACACAAAACGGTCGCCCCTCTTGCTGAAGTCTCTTCAGAGCCTCCACCTCATTGTGGTCATCCCTTGCTCCAAGGATGATACAACTGTCGACCTTCTGCTGACGGAAAAGACTGCTGTAGTCCATCCGTTCCCCCGGTTTTCGGAATAATAGTAGTAGATCGAGCCCGCTGTCTCTAGCTTTATTGCCGATGCCGCTCAGCATCTCAGAGAAAAAATAAGCAGAGAACAGATGCGCCTTCGGGACATAAGGCATAACCACACCAAGATGGCCACTCTTGCTTCGGGCAAAGTTGCGGGCCAATGCACTGGGAACATATCCAAGTTGATTGGCAACGTCCAGGACCCTTTTCCGCGTATCTTCCTTAATAGGACCGGTCGCGTTCAATACTCGAGACACCGTCGCTTCAGACACGCCAGCGAGTTCTGCTACTTCCTTGCGCGAAACGATATTTCCCACCTCCAATCATTTTATGTACGCGCGTACATTTTCTCATGCTGCTATATCTCTGTCAATCCCGAAAAACGTGCCCTATGGATATATAAGCTTTTTTCTCCACAAATTCTCTCTAGGGCTTTAGCAGGCTGATCATTCCTACTCCTATCATCAGCACCGTAATTCCCACAAGTATAGCTATCCATTCCTGAGAACTTTTCTTTTCCTTAAATATTAAAATGCTACCGACACAAGCAATCGCAATGCTCGCTTGAGAGATCGGAAAACTAGCCGCCATGCCGATCAAACCGTTGGAAATAAATAGTGCTAGATTAGCAATGCTCCAAACCAATCCTGTAGACAAATTGCGAAGTACTGGAGAGAATCGCAGCCGCTGTTTGCCTTTCAGATTCATGACTATGGCCGAGCATAACATTCCGAGCGATTGCGGCAGAATGATGGACAACCCAGATATATTAAAGTACTGATTGATAACTACATAACTGCTTAACGCTAACCCGGAGCAAAACAGCATCATGATCATTCCTAATCGCAAAGGCTTAGACAGCCCAGCAGACTTGCCCTGATAGCTGGTCAATAGAACTCCCGCCAAAATACATAGAAGAGAACCAACACCCATCCCATATTGGTAACCTGTTATCCATTCACCCAAGATAAGTGCAGCAAATAACGTCGTCCCTAACAACTGTAGACCGCAAATGACAGGAATGGCGATCGATACGCTTACTTTTTGGAAAGATCGAAACTGGAGCAATTGTCCAGCGGCCCAGAAAATACCGGATATAAAACTTATTCCAAAAGGAATCGGTGCTAATGAGGCTGGCTGAATGATATACAAGCACAGGGCAAACAACACAGCACCAATAACAGTACCTGTCAGCTGTTCTCGGGGACTGGCTTTAGTCATATACGCCAATATCGGCATGACTCCCCAGCCGACAGCTGGAATAAAAGCAGTTAAGAAATCCACGCACGGTTCTCCTCCCGCAAAAGTACTCTTCCTACAATCGCTAAAAATACCATGCAGGAAAAAACCAACAATTTTACGATAGCAAAGAAAACCGCTTCCAAATACTGATATTTTTATAGATTTGTATAGTAAAACCAAAGAAATTGTTCCCTATATGTGCTTGTCCCACAATTATATAGAATCAGATCCAATATATTTTTAAGCTCTGAACTGGGATGTGTATCCACAACATCCTGAAAATCATATTCTGGCCCATTCGCACCTTCCCCGTACTTTCCCTAATATAGAATCTATATTTGTTAATTTATCAGTATGGCATAAGTTAAGGATGGCAAATAACCAGAAAAAAGGTTGAACTTAACTATAAATTTCCTTTGGAAGATTCTTTGTTTTTCCCATAATACGCTTAAAAAAAGTAATGTATTTTCTATCCCTGGCTTTGTTATGCTGAGTTCAATAATAACGCTTTCAACAGGTCTGTTATATTTTGAAAGGAGCTATGTACATGGCTAGTATACAAGTTAACCCAAAGGAACGTACATTTCACTTAACGAACAAATACTTCAGTTATCTTTTCCGTGTCATGGAGAACGGGCAATTGGAGCATTTATATTATGGCAAAAAAATGGAGTACCTAGGTCAATATGACCGTTTTATTGAACGAAGCTACCGCTCTGTGTCTGTCGGTGAGTTTGATGGCGACTTAGTAACATCATTGGAAAGCATTAAGCAGGAATTTCCTTCTTCGGGAAGTGGAGACTTTAGAGAACCAGCAGTTGAGATCATACAGGAGGATGGTTCTCATATAATGGAGTTCATTTTTGACCGTTACAAGGTCATCACAGGGAAACCTAAAATCCCCCATCTCCCTGCTACGTTTTGTAAGGAAGCAGATGCAGCAGAGACACTCCTGATCACGCTGACCGATTCCCTTACAGGGGCGGTTGCCGTACTTGCTTACACCATCTTCAGTGAACTGCCTGTAATCACGAGATCCGTATCCATAACGAACTCCGGAAATAGTACTCTGAGAGTCAACCGTCTAATGAGCATGAGCCTTGATCTTCCTGACTCCGAATATGAATTTGTTCATTTGTCGGGGGCATGGGGTAGGGAACGACATGTGGAGCGTACACCACTCAGACCAGGTGTTCAGTCCATTGGGAGCACACGAGGAATTAGTAGTCATATTCACAATCCATTCATGGCGCTTGCCAAACCGGGGTCTCAGGAACACCAAGGAGAAGTATATGCAGTTAATCTCGTCTACAGTGGAAACTTTCTTGCCCAGGCGGAAGTGGACAGCTACTCAACTACCCGACTGAGCCTCGGTATTCATCCTGACAAATTCTGCTGGACTCTGAAGCCTGGAGAATGTTTTTATTCGCCTGAAGCAGTTATGGTTTACTCACAGAACGGTTTGAACGGAATGAGCCAGGCGTTCCATCGCCTATACAATAAACACTTAATTCGTAGTAGCTGGGCCGAACGGGAACGACCTGTATTAATCAATAACTGGGAGGGAACCTACTTTGATTTTACCGAGAAGAAAATAGTGGATATGGCTAAAAAAGCAAGTGAACTAGGGATTGAGCTCTTTGTCTTGGATGACGGTTGGTTTGGTCAAAGAAACAATGATACTTCCTCACTCGGTGACTGGTTTGAAAATCGTGAAAAGCTACCGAATGGAATCTCGAATTTGGCAAAGAAGATCAATGAGCTCGGTATGAAATTCGGTCTTTGGTTCGAGCCGGAAATGGTTAACTCCGACTCTCATATTATGAGGGAACATCCAGACTGGGTTGTGGGAACACCCGGGCGTAAACGCAAGCATGGACGGCATCAGTATGTTCTTGATTATTCCCAACCGCCTGTTGTGAATTACCTGTTTAAGTTAATGGATGACGTGCTCTCTTCTGCTCATATCGAATATGTAAAATGGGATATGAATCGCTGCATTTCAGAAGCCTATTCATTATCACTTGGCAAGGAAAGACAGGGCGAGTTTTTCCATCGTTACGTCCTAGGCGTGTATGCTTTATATGAGAAGCTGATTACCAAATACCCTGAGATTTTGTTTGAGTCCTGTGCTTCCGGTGGAGGACGGTTTGATCCAGGGATGCTTTATTATGCTCCGCAAACATGGACGAGCGACGATAGCGAAGCTATTGAACGTCTTAAGATTCAGTATGGCACTTCCATGGCTTATCCGCTTAGTAGCATGGGTGCTCATGTGTCAACCATTCCGAACCACCAGGTGGGCAGAACTGCACCACTACAAACCAGATCAAATGTCGCCTACTTCGGTGTATTCGGTTATGAACTTGATCCATTAGCTTTGACCGAGGAAGAGTGCAATATAATCAAAAAGCAAATACAATTGTATAAACGTCACCAACGATTAGTTACCCAGGGAACGTTTTACCGTCTGCTAAGTCCTTTTGAAAAAAATGAGACAGCTTGGATGACCATTGATGCAGAACGTGAGCATGCTCTCGTTGGCTGGTACCAGGTGCTCTCGCGCCCCAATGCAGCTTATTCACGGCTAAAGCTCATCGGACTGGACGAAAAGGCAGTATATTTCGTGAAAGAACTGGACCGACGTTTTACAGGCAGCGAGTTAATGAACATCGGACTTATACTCACCCCACCTTATCAGGCTGACCAGGATTTTAATATTGCGGGGAAATGTGATTTTTCATCTCAATTATTCACTTTAACTAAAGAGACTTCCTCTTAAACATATCGTACCGGGTGAAATCATTTTCGTGTAAATCTGATGATTTTACCCGGTACAACTCTCTGAAAATAAGGGTTTCCTTCAATCCATTCTGCATAGCTACGAAAGACTTGAAGAATTAAATCACAGACCCGTTCTTCTCTCCAACTCCTCTGTATATCTCGCGCCCATCAATGTGATTTGTGAGGCTGCGTTGCTAATGTTCCGCACATCTTCAGACGTAAGCTGAAGGGTCACGGCACCTAGATTTTCTTCCAAACGACTCAATTTCCGCGTGCCCGGAATCGGAACGATCCACGGCTTTTGGGCAAGCAGCCAGGCGAGTGCAACTTGGGCTGGTGTTGCCTTTAACTGCTCAGCCATCTCTTTAAGCAGGTCCACCAGCACCTGATTGGCCTCTAGCGCTTCTGAAGTAAAACGCGGAAGAATATTGCGCAAATCACCATGACTGAATGTCGTGTCTGCGTTAAAACTCCCCGTTAGGTAACCCTTGCCCAAAGGACTGAACGGAACGAAGCCAATGCCGAGCTCTTCAAGCGCAGGAAGGAGTTCCTCTTCTGGACGTCTCCACCACAGAGAATATTCACTCTGAATTGCAGTGAGCGACTGAACGGCGTGTGCTCGACGGATCGTCTGCACTCCTGCTTCAGATAATCCCCAGTGCTTCACCTTTCCTTCTCGGATCAGATCTTGCACGGCTCCCGCTACCTCTTCAATTGGCACATCTGGATCGACCCGGTGCTGATAATACAGATCGATGGCTTCAATTTTGAGACGTTTAAGCGATGCTTCGGCAACTTTCTTGATATGCTCAGGGCGACTGTTCATACCGAACTGCTTGCCATCCTGAATATGGAAGCCGAATTTCGTGGCAATCACGACTTGGTCGCGAACAGGAAGAAGCGCTTCGCCTAAAAGTTCCTCATTCGTATAAGGTCCGTATATTTCGGCGGTATCAAAGAAAGTTACGCCGCGCTCGACTGCTTCCCGAATGACTGAGATCATTTTCTTTGGATCAGAAGCTGGGCCATAACCGTAGCTCATTCCCATGCATCCAAGCCCCATCGCAGAAACTTCCAGACCGCTATTTCCCAATTTACGCTTTTGCATCATAATTCATCCTTCCTTAAGACGTTAATTATCTTTGTTTAGTTAATTGGCTTACGATTCTGTCAAGAGAACTATTATATAATTGTTTGAAACCTTCATGCTCTTCAAACTCTATTAATGTGATAAGCCTTTGAACCAATAAGTTCCTAAACCAACGATTCAAATGATTCATCTTCTCCCTCTGTTGAAAATTGTTCTTGTTAAATGCCGTTATCTTGAACCCACTTCCTATTCCGTTATCCACCTCCTTGCTTGATTCTGTGAGTTTAGTTTTATTATGCCAAACAGAAGAAGCAAAGCGGTATCTCATTTGTCTTAATTGATTGCCTGATCCTATCACCACTACTTTTGTTACAGGCAGTTGCGTTTTATAATGGAGCCAGACAAACTCGCAAGGAGGATTTGAATGTCGGCGAACATTCTTGAACAACAAAAAGAGCTCACCAGTTTGATCGAGCGTCACTCACTTCAAAATAGTTCGAGGGAAACAGCAATTCCTTCCCTTTTTTTCTATCAGCATTCCAGCAAAACCGAGCCTGTTTACCGGGTTTACAAACCTTCCTTTTGTTTTGTTGTTCAAGGTTTGAAAGAAATTTTGCTGGTACAGGAAAATTTCAAATATGGACCTTCCGATTATCTGATCGCGTCTATGCATCTGCCAGTGATCGGTCAAATTATAAAAGCTTCTCCAGGATCTCCTTACCTAAGTCTCAAGCTCGAATTTACCCATAATCAAATCCTTGAGGTACTGAACGATTCTAAAATCCAGGTCAAATTAAAAGAAAACGCCAAACGTGCCTTATTCGTCGGCCGAATGGAACCGTCTATTCAGGATGCTGTGCTTAGACTTGCCCGCCTGCTGGATACTCCAGAAGAAATCCCGTTTCTCGCCCCACTCTACACAAAAGAGATTCTGTACAGACTCCTTCAGGGCCCCTATGGAGCCGAATTGGCTCAGATTGCGGTCGCCGGAAATTGTGAATCTGGGCGAAAAAAGAGTAGCAGACGTATCTATCTGCTACTCTCACATCCATGAGTCAGAAGCAGCTCAAGCGAGTTGCTTCTTCAATTTTAGGTACAAGTATTTTAAAGATTATGTTTATCAGGACCAAACACAAGATTCGCCGACTGTTTGGCCTCCTCAATGACATTCATAACCTTTTCGCTATGTTCAAGCATATCCGAGACCTTTTCCAAATCGTTGTCACGGATGATACGGTCGAATTCAACGAATTCGTCATACATACGATGCGAATGATCCTTCAGATCCACACGGATGGGCGTTTCCTTATTAGGAGTGTATTCAAAATAATCGCATATATTAGCTGAACTCGCCATGTGTATATAGCCTTTATTGCCTTGAATGTTCACTGCATTGGGTGCCGTACTGTCTTTTGAACCTATGCAAACACACTTAAAATTGCCGTAATCAAGTAGCAGTATGCCTGAAGTATCAATTCCACGTTCCATGTTCGCCAAATATTCTACCTTCTTAGCGCTCCCGAAAAGGCCAACAACAAAATGAATATTGTATAAATTGATATCCATCAAGGCTCCGCCAGACATTTCTGGATTAAACGCAGGCTGGATTACTCCCGATTTAAAAGCCTCATACCGAGATGAATATTGAGAATAGTTGCATTCAACTATTTTAATCTCACCAAGCTTAGGCAGATACTCCTTCATGGAAAAATAATTTTTCAAATATTGATTCGTAATGGCTTCCACCAATACCAGTTTTCTTTGCTGAGCAATTTCTTTTAGCTCTAGAAATTCATGCAAATTGGATGTGAACGGCTTCTCACAAATGACATGTTTACCACTCAGTAATGCTTCTTTGGCATATGAATAATGAAGATGATTAGGCAACCCAATATAGACAGTATCAACGTCATTATTCATCAGCATTTTGCTGTAATCCGAATAAATCTGAGAGATTCCATATCTACGTTGCCAATCTAGTAATTTCTCCTCATGGCTAGGTCTAGAACAAATGGCCTTTAATAAGATAGTCGGGATTTCCTGAATAAAGCTCAATAGATCCCCTACAATCATTCCTGCTCCGACAATTCCCAATTTCATTCTAGTTACACTCCTCTATACCCTTCTCAAGTATTTCCATTGAAGTTATTGTTTCTTCATCTGTAATCGCTTTTTCTTTGCCGTGTATGATCGAATGATAGAGATCGTCATATACTCGGGCATAATTTCCTTTTTCAGAAACAACTTTTTCTTCATGATACTGACCATCATCATCAAGATACGTTAAAATACCATAATGCTCAGGCTGGTCGATGCCGAAATCGGCGTGTCCCTTAGGCAGATAGTATAATTTAAGATGCTCCTCCTGACGATCCTTTGTCTGCTTTATGAAAACACCTTTTTTGCCATATACTACAAAACTCGGCCGCTCTTTTAACCTAAAAAAGCTGGATTTGATGGATACCTTGAGTGAAGAATAATAAAAATCCAGATCAAAATAATCATTCATTCTTCCAGAACCGAGCAATTGGCGCACATCGTAATGGATCGTGTCAGGCTTCCCAAAATAGGAAAGAACCTGGTCAATGGTATGAGCGCCATGTCCATAAAGGTAACTGTTATACTTGGAAAAATGAGAGGTGGAGTTGGGGGTTTCAGGGCGATAATAATCGAAATGCATTTCCACCTCCAGCAAATCACCGAGTTTTCCTGATTCAATAACCTTCTTTGTAGTGAGGAAATCCGAATCGTAACGTCTATTCTGATAGCACTGTATAATCAGATTTTTCTCCTTGGCATATTGGAAGATGGACACAGCTTCTTCTTTCGTTAACATAAAGGGTTTCTCGACAAGTACATTCTTTCCGTGGTCGAGTGCCATTTTCGCATAAGTATAGTGGGATTCTACAGGTGTACAGACAACAATCAACTGAATTTCTTTATCGTTCATTAGAGAATCAAGATGATCTGTATACTGCACGCCAGGGATTTTCTCCCACTCCCCTTTATCTGGATTACGCGCGTAGATCGTCTTTACGTTCAAATGATCTCTGGTCAATGAAAAAGGAAGATGATACCGATTGGTAATTTTGCCATTCCCAATATAACCGATAGTAAGCATATTAATTCCCCCTAGGCTCTTTTTCATTTATTATAGTAGAAGAACGTCGATCGTAAAGAATTTGCCATCAAAATGGTACATTTAACCGAATATTTGTAAGCATGGCGGCTTGTTTTTAAACAAAATGTTTATTCTTTTGTAAAACGTTAGTTCAATTGAACCGGGGGGGACCTGTTGAAAATACTGATGCAATTATCTGAAATGCAAAACTTTACACCAAACGAAAAAAGCATTGCTTCCTATATTTTGGTCCACAAGGAAGCGATTCTGCACTTAAATATTCAGGAGCTTGCCAAAGCTACGTATACTTCGCATTCCGCCATTAATCGATTAATTCACAAACTTGGGCTATCCGGCTTCAAGGAGTTTATCATAAAACTCGCTCGGGAATTTCAGCAAGATACCCAGAATATATCCAATGTGGACCCTAACTATCCATTCGGGTTTGATGAAACCCCACTTCAAGTGGCGAAAGAAATTGCGGAATTAATGAAGGAAACGATTGAAAAAAACTTTACATTCATGGATGATAGCATGCTGTCACAAACGGCTCAGTTGCTGGATCAAGCGAACAGGATCTTTATATATGCGTTAGGCGATTCACAAATCCGAGCGAAAAGTTTTCAGAATAAATTAGTAAAAATCAACAAGTATGTGGTTATAGCCACGGAGCTATCTGAATGGGCTTACCATACGGCTAATCTAACTTCAGAAGATTGCGCTATTTTCTTAACTTACCACGGTAAGTCACCGATTTTTTTAAAAGCGGCACGACATTTTACGCGTGAGAATATCCCTTTTATCACCATTACAGCTACCAATCAAAGTGAGTTGGCCAAACGAAGTAGTATATGTATTCAGGTGCCTAATGACGAAGTAAAGCATGCTAAGATTGGTACATTTTCGTCGCAAATTGCCTTTGACTATGTATTAAACGTGATTTACTCCTGTATCTATAAAATCGACTACTTGAAAAATATGCAAACCCTAACACAATCGTTGGAGAATTCGCATCTCAATGACATGATGAATGACGTATAGAAAGATTAGCTTCTCTCTAACTTCAAAATAAGCGGCAACTTATAAGTATAGATGGTTGTTTTTCGGCAAATAAGGTCTAGTTAGTATTATGCTAACTAGACCTTTGTTTTTTATTGCTTGCTAAGAATCTGCCATACTGGCGACTTCTTATGCTTTTCAACTATTGTCCACATTGAAGGTCAATTTTCATCAATAGCGTTTCGAATATCGTAATCATCAATGTTAATATCCAGGACCATTCCAAGTGCTAACTTTGCCAGTTGATCTCCAATGAAGGGAGCCATGGTCAGCCCGGATGCTCCAAGCCCATTGGCAGCGATAAGGCCGTTCCAGCCAGGGACAGCTCCAAGCACCGGTAGAAAACCGGGGGTAAAAGGACGAAAACCGACTCTTACTTCCTGAAAAGTGCTATTTGCTAAACCAGGTGCTAATTCTAAACCTTTATTTAGGATTTCCTGCATCCCGCCTGCTGTTACTCTTGTATCGTAGCCTTCGATTTCATTCTCGTGAGTTGCCCCAATTACGATCTTCTGTTGATCAAACGCCAACAAGTATTGATCAGTAGGCGGCATGATTACAGGCCAGGTGCCGGTATCTTGTTTGACAGGAACCTGCAAGTGCATAATCTGTGCCTTTTGAAAACTAACCTTAAAGCGAATGCCCAACGGCAGCATCAGTTGATTGGCCCATGCACCTGCACAAACAATAACTTCGTCAGATGAGAAACTGTTTGCACCGACCGCTACTCCGGTTACATGGTCGGAATCGTATTGAAGCACAGCATCCCCATGGATAAGGGTTGCCCCATTTCTTTGGGCTGATCGGATCAATGCATCACGCAGCGCTCGACCATCTATACGAGCGGCACCGCTAATATGAACAGAATGATAGTGATCTACTAACAAAGGAAAACGTTCATGGGTTTCCTTTTGATTTAGTTGCTTAATTTCGCCGATTTCTGGTGCATCTGTATGTCGTAAGTGTGCCCGTTCCTGCATTTTTTTAATTTTCTCCGAATCATCATGAATACTGAGAGCCCCGACTTGAGCATAGCCAGTTTCTGTTTCTCCCTCGCTTTTGAGTTCTTCAATCAACCTAGGGTAAAAACGTGCGCCTGCTTTGGCTAGCTGGTACCAAGCCTGATTGCGTCGCTGTGATAGCCAGGGACAGATAATGCCAGCAGCTGCATCTGTCGCCTGTCCTTTATCTTTGCGGTCTACAAGAATGACATCAGCGCCCATTTTTGCTAACTGGTATGCTGTCGATGCCCCCAGAATTCCTGCTCCGATTACGATAACTTTCTTCATGAATACATCCCTTTCCTAAATCACTGTATCCATTATAGCGAATACTGCATGAATGCATAAAGTTTGAAACATTAATATTTCAATCCTTATAAAGTTCTTAGAATTGATCTGTAAAGTAATTGTCAGAACGAATGAAAAGGATGAACTGATATGGATAACATTATTTTACAGACTAAAAATCTCTGCAAAACCTTTGGACGACAGCAGGCAGTGAACAACGTCGCGTTGTCTATTCAGGAGAATTCCGTGTATGGATTGCTCGGGCCAAATGGGGCAGGAAAATCAACTACCTTAAAAATGCTAACCGGTATGCTACGCCCGACAGCCGGTGAAATTTTATTTCAAGGAAAATCCTGGTCCCGTAAAGATCTCGCTCAGATCGGCGCACTGATCGAATCTCCTCCACTCTATGAGAATTTGACAGCTAGAGAGAACCTGAAGGTTCGCACAACGTTGCTTGGACTACCTGATTCGCGGATTGATGAAGTGCTGAGCATTGTTGATTTGACCCATACCGGGAAAAAGCGCTCCGGCCAGTTCTCGATGGGTATGAAACAGCGGCTGGGCATTGCGATTGCTCTCCTCAATCATCCCAAGCTATTGATCCTAGATGAGCCAACCAATGGACTAGACCCCATTGGTATTCAGGAACAACGTGAGCTGATTCGCTCCTTCCCGAAGCAAGGAATTACCGTAATTCTTTCCAGTCATATCCTATCCGAAGTCGAACAAATCGTTGACCATGTTGGGATCATTGCTGGCGGCGTATTAGCTTATCAAGAGGCGGTCACTTCAGGACAAAACCTGGAATCGTTGTTCATGCAGATTGCACAGGAATACCGAAAGGGAGGTGAGTAGCATGCAGCAAAACATAGCAGCCGAACATTTAAAATTAAAGCGCACCTTCACGAAAAAGCTAGTCTGGCTGGCTCCCATCGTTACTCTTCTTCTATGTACCGGGCTCATGGGAGGACATATGTTCCAAAGCGCCAGCTACAACTGGTGGTATATCATGCTGCTGCCAGGTGCTCTCACCTTAATGTGCTCAGGAGTCATCCAAAAGGATGGCAAGAAGCTGAAATACCGTGCTATCCTCGGCATGTCTGTGGATTTGGCCCAGGTATGGTACGGGAAAATCGGGGTTTGCGTAAGGCTCTTAATGGTTTCATCTATTATCCTATTTGTAGGAATAACTCTTGGCGGATTCGTATTCTCATCTTCCGTGACACTAGCAGGAAGCGTCGCTGCAACTCTGATACTTTTTGTTACCTTTTTGTGGCAAATTCCACTTTGCCTGTTCTTAACGGACCGAATAGGCATGTTTGCCACTCTAATCATCAACATGCTGGGCAATGTAGCCTGCACCATCTTGTTCGCAACGTCTTCTATATGGTGGGCGGTACCCTATGCTATTCCAGCGCGATTGATGTGCGCCGTTATTCAAGTGCTGCCTAATGGGCTTGCTGTTCCTTCAGAAGATCCACTTTTGGATAGAGGCGTAATTGTGCCCGGCCTAGTGATCACCGTTGGTCTATTCATGATTCTGTCCGTCCTGACGGCCATGTCTTTCCGCAAGCGGGAGGCTAAGTAAGATGATATCTTTCTTCCGCAATCTGAAATCTGATGTGCTTAAACTTAGAAGGCAGCCCTTATTGCTGGTGCAGCTGCTTGTGCCACTCCTAGGCATAGCAATCTTTCTAGCCTATTATTCCTTCACTCCGTACTCACCAATTTCGAAGGTAGACGGCTATTTGCAGGTCCTAGCTGTGGCTCTTCCTACCATGATTGGTATTGTATGCTCCATTGCTGTTGAGCAGGAGTCAGTCGCTGGAAATTTCCAACACCTCTTGACCTCGCCGGTGAAGCTGCTACCTTTTTTGAGCAAGCTTAGCCTGCTTCTGTGCTTGGGATTTGGTAGTGTGCTGCTTGCCTCAGGCGGCTTTGGAGCTTGTTATATATATCTGATGAAAGAGTCCCCGTATGGCTTGATGTTTTATGTGTTGGCTGCCTGCATTCTGTTTATGTCCAGTGTATTCCTTTATCTTCTGCATTTTTTCATTAGCTTGAGATTCGGCAAAGGAGCTTCTATCGGTCTGGGCATCATGGAGAGTCTATTGTCTGCTTTGCTCCTTACAGGGCTGGGTGATCATAATTGGATATTCATCCCCCCTGCTTGGGCGGCCCGGTTCATCACCATCTGGGTGCAATACGGTGTAAGCCCAGCAGATTCTATCCCTGAAACTATACAGCTTGATTGGGGAATTAGATATTGCGTAGTAGGGACCTTCGTCATCATGGTATTATTAGGGTTATGGATTTGTCGTTGGGAAGGACAAAACTCATCGGAGTAAAGATTAGAGTAAAGAAAGCAAAGGGAAGTGAATTAAGCATGGCAAACTTGTTGGCCGTTGATGATGAACCTGCCGTTTTGGCACTCCTTCAAAATATTTTGCAAAAAGATGGCCATGTTGTCACGGTGGTCTCCGCCTCCCCACAGGTTCTCACCATGCAGCTTGGAGCCTTTGACCTCATCCTACTTGACGTAATGATGCCAAGCATGGACGGATTCACCCTCTGTCGGGAAATTCGCAGTAAAGTGGACTGTCCGATACTGTTCCTCACGGCAAAATCCATGGAGAACGATGTGATGTTGGGCCTTGGGGAAGGGGCTGACGATTATATTGTCAAGCCGTTTGGGGCTGGAGAGTTGCGCGCTCGAATCAACGCCCATCTCAGACGGGAGCATCGTGAACGACGAAATGTATTCTGCATCGGGGAAGTTCATTTTAATCTGTCTGGTAAGGAAATCACCGTTCAGAATGTTGTAATCCCGTTTACCAAAAGTGAATATGAAATATGTAAGTTTTTAGCTCTAAATTGGGGCCAGGTGTTCTCTAAAGAGCAGATTTATGAAGCCGTCTTTGGGTTTGATGGGGACAGCGATTCCGCTACCATTGTGGAGCATATCAAAAATATCCGGGCCAAGCTTGGCAAAGTAGAGGTTTCGCCAGTGGAGACAGTTTGGGGGATCGGGTACCGATGGAAGTAGCCAAAGTACAGCAAGCACGCAAGATAACCAAACTGCGAACCATTTTCCTGGGCTATTTAGTTATGTTCTGTATCGGGACAATTGCGCTCGCGCTGTTCCTGGTCCTCATCTTCTATGTCCTGATGTCTTGTGGAACCATTCTTCCCGCGAACTATGCTGAAAATCAAGTATGGGAGGATAAGGCAATCATTGAAGCTGGCAAGACCCTACAGCCGGATTCTCGGCAGAAACTATATAGATATGCGTTATTCACTTCGAAAGGCCGCCACATTGAGGGAAATCTTCCTGAAAAGCAGGCTCAAGCCGCTTGGAGTGTTACGCAGCAGAGCAATACTGCCTATCAATTTCCCTATAACTATGTAAAAGTTTCACATAATAATAAAGTTACTGTGATGCGCTACTCTGTCTCGGCACAGTTTGAACATCCTATTCTACGTCAATATCTGCCGAACGCGGAATTGTCCTTTTTTGCCGTGTTTTGTATCGCCTTCCTGGGGGGAGGAGCCCTACTCGCTTCCTCCTTCGGACGAAAGCTGACGCGCAAAATGAGTGGATTGCAGCAGGCTACAAAGCAAATTCAGGCACAGGACCTGGACTTCTCAATTCAGCTCAGTGGTGTGATGGAAATCGACCAAGTGCTCCATTCTATGGATAAAATGAAAGAAACGTTAAAGACTTCGCTTCAGAAACAATGGAATCTCGAAAAATCTCGTCGCGAGCAAATATCCGCCCTTGCACACGATGTCAAAACACCGCTCACTATCGTTCGCGGAAACGTAGAGCTGCTGTCCGAAACCGATCAATCGGAAGAGCAAAAGAACTATACCGATTATATAGCGGAGAGCACCAGGCAAATGGAGCAGTATATCAAAACTCTTATTGAAATTTCAAAAGCAGAAACAGTAGCCACCCTGCAGGCGGAAACGATAGATACGGACTACTATTTAACGAAGGTGAAAGATCAGGTAAAGGCCTTGGCTGCTGTCAAAAAAACATCCGTCGCATTTGCTGCATACAACCTCCCTAAGACGTTGTATGCAGACCCCGTTCTGCTTGAGCGAGCCATCATGAATGTTGCCTCTAATGCGGTAGATCAAGCACCAGAAAATAGCGAAATCCGGCTGACTGTAGAGTCTGTGGAAGAATGTATGCGGTTCAGCATCGTAGACGAAGGCCCGGGCTTCTCTCCTGAGGGCCTCAAACAAGCAGCGGAGCAATTTTATATGGGTGATTCGTCCAGAAGATTAAGTGGACATTACGGTATGGGCCTATATATAACAAAATCCATTGTGAACCTACATGGCGGACAGTTGATCATCGCCAACTCTACCCAGACAGGCGGCGGACAAGTAAGCATTGAGATACCATCGGTGCATTGATGACCTAATGTTAAAACCACCAAAATAAGTATTAGCTATTAGGTTGGTTTGATTTCATAAGGTCCCCCCTCTTCCTCGTTTGTTATTGAAACGATATAAAACGCTACTGACCTTCGAAGGTCAGTAGCGTTTTATCATTTTGCCATCGGAATGAAAACACTCCTGGCGCAGGCTATAGCGATTATTATAAGGAACGTGGTTATTTGATTACTGTATGTGTTGCTAAACGAATGTTGCTTTTTTACGGAAAACTGTAAAATAAAATATAGCAAATCCTATTATCCATATGCCCATAATCCAAAAAATAGAGCTGAACACACTTTGACTTTGTGCTTCTTGATCAAGTACGGATCCTAGAATAGACGTTCCGATAGCCCCCGCCATAAAGCTTCCCATCATATAGATACCCATACCAACTCCGGTTTGCTTACCGCTTAATGTTCGAGAAATGGTGTTTGCCATTGTAATCTGAGCGAACGTTAACCCAGTATTCGCTAGAATTAAAATGATCGCAATAACTGCTGGGGCCGCCTCTGTAAAAATACCTAATATAAGATATGCTATCACTTGGAATAGGAAAGCCAACGAGAATACAAAGCGGTTGCCCTTTGCATCCGCGATTTTCCCACCTACCAGCCCAAGCAATGCAGCAATCAAAGCACCGGGAAACATTACGAGTCCTGTATTTACAGAAGATAAGTGATGTATTGAGCTTAGCACCTGCGGTATCAAATACGGAACACATAAATTAAGGGTAAGAACCATACAAGCGATAATCAATCCTATCGTATATCTTGTATTTTTAAAGAGTGTCGGTTCAATAAAGGGTTCATCTGTTTTGTTAATACGAATAATGAACAATACGAATATGAGGATCGTAGCCGCGAAATAGCTCCAGCTGTGACCAGTAATGGAGAGCAGCAGCAGCGTAATGGAAGCGGCAAGCAAAATACCTCCTATGAGATCAGCTTTTCCTTTTGAAGGTGCTTCATTGATTAAATACCTTCTGAAAAAAGGAATGGTAACAATTATTAAAAATGAGATTAAAAATAGGTAACGCCAGCTTGCGAATCCAATAACAAAACCAGCAATAATTGGACCTATTGCCGTCCCTAAAGCCATTCCGGCAGAAGTAATCCCCAAAGCCTTGCCACGATTTGCAATAGATATATAGCGAATCGGGATCAACATGGATGAGGCCGGAACAACAGATGCTCCAATGGATTGGAAAATTCTGCTTACAATAACCATCCAATAATTAGAAGAAAAGAAGCCGAATATAGATCCTAGCGCAAAGCAACATAATCCAAAGGTAATTAGGTTCTTCAACCTAAACATGTCCGCCAATTTTCCGTAAGCCACTGATCCAATAGCATAAATAATGATATATGCTGTTACAACCCAGCTTACTTGGGAAGAGGATAATTGAAATTCTTCGCGTAGTGAAGGTAGTGCGACATTAAACATGGTAGAATTCATCACTGAAATCACCATTGCAAATGCAAGTATCCAGATAATAGCATAGGACTCAGATTGTTTGGTGCGATTGTTAACTGACACTGCGTCCTCCCTACTTCCGATCGAGCGGAGATTTAGCCACCACGTTCAGATCAAGTTCGTCGATAATAGCCATTACACGATCCATACGGAGCGGGCCTGGTTCTGTTGGAAAGGTGTATGTTTCGTGCGGTTCACCCAATGCCCGGAAGAAAGGTTCGAACAATCCAGACACCAACATACCTACGACTTTCGTATAATGAGAGTCCAGTCTATACGAATGAAGTGTTCCTGCAGGTACATGAAGAAAATCTCCAGGGAATAGTTTTACTTCTTCTCCGTTTGCCCACATCGTCATTTGTCCCTGCACACAGAAGAAAGTTTCTGTATGGTGGTTATGAAAATGTTCAACAATGGGGTCTCCTTTCGGGCCATCAGAAGCTACAAAAATGTATTCCCCGTTCGTATTTTCTTGAGTAGCTAGAATCCTGTGAAGCTGGTCTCCAGTGAGCAACCGGTCTCCCTCTCCATTTTCCAGAACATAAGGAGCTACGCTTCTTGGATTATGGCTTTCTTCAGACGAGTTATACTCCCCCCATCGAACAGCATCTTGAAGGAATACAATGTCTGCTCTATTGGAAGCTTCCGTCAATTGATTCTCAGAATACGAATTCATCGCTGTGGTTGGATGTTCAAAGTAAGGATACGGCTCTCCTAAAAGCTCATATATTGCCGTGAGATTACCTTTAATCGAATAGGAAGCAAAGCGATTTCGATGCCCAGCCATTCGATACGCATGTGCGATTCCAGGAGGGATATGAACATAGTCTCCGGCAGTCAACAAATAGTTCACTCAATCGAGCATAAATTCAATTTTACCTTCCATTACATAGATAGATTCAAAAGCATCTTTATGTCTGTGTAGCGGAAAGGTCTCTCCTTTCCCACCTGAAATCGTCGTTAATTCGAGTACATCCCCAGTGCTTTTAAAATCGGCAATAACAGTAGCTACCTGTTGACCAAATACATACCTTCTTCCATCCCCGCTACGCAGCAAATATGGCTTTTTTTCTTCTGGAAGCTCTGTAGTTAAACTAACACTCATCATGTTATCCTCCTTTGTATTTATATTTAAAATTTTAATAGTTTCGATTTTTCACTTAAATGGTCATGAGCGACAGCTTATGGGCAATTACGACCTGTATCAATTGAATACATCTTAAAAATTGATATAATAAAATTTATGACTAAAAAATGGTGTGCTTTCTACCAACAAAGGAGGGGATCGCATTGGTTAGCGAAGAGGCATATTATCTAGACCATAATTTCACAAATGGGACTCCAATTTCTCTTTGTCCTATTCAAATAGAGGGAAATATTCAAAAACACGCTCATGATTTTTACGAAATATCTTATATCAAGGAAGGTAACGGCACACTAAAATTTTCTACACAAACGTTGCCCGTCTCCAAGGGAGATATTATTTTTATCCCTTATGGAAAAGAACATCTCTTTGTTCAGAGTAATACAACAGATCATACACCGCTTGAGGTTATGAACTGTCTTTTTGACAAGCAAATACTAACATTGCCCGGAGAGCCTGCTGATAGCCAAATTCAAGAGGATTTCTATCGTTTGGCCCTTCTTTTTCGGGAATGTACTGACTATATTCAAGTTCGAGAAAATGCAAAAGAATTTGCTAAAATTATGTACACTATTGAAATGGAGCAAAAATGTAAATCCACCGGATTTAGATATAAACTTTATTTATACTTAATCGATTTATTAGAACATATCAGCCATGCCATGCAACAAATAGCTCATGTTTCCAGGCCAATCATAACCGATCCCATTCAATATGCGATTGATGATATAACCAGAAATTATAAAAATCCGTTGTCCGTTGACCAAATTTGCAAACAATTCTTAATTAGCTCACGGCAATTTCAACGCAAATTTAAACAAGCCAGCGGAATGACCTACACCAAAATGCTGCAGGATATTCGTATTCACGAGAGTTGTAGCTTACTATTAGATACTCATTGGAGCGTTCAAACGATCGCACTTGAAGTCGGTATTCATGATATGAAATATTTCTATCGAATCTTCAAGGAACGATGTGGATTAACCCCTCATGAATTTCGCTTTCATGCCTGTTCGAATATTCAGTAATGCGTAGATCTTATGGGCGTCTAAAAGCTCCCTTTTTCGCATGTTCATATACATTTCCTAACAAAAAGAGTTCTAAAGTTTTTACTTTAGAACTCTTTTTTCAGAAGTATTTATTTGGTAATCGTAATTTGTTTGGATGCAGTATTATAGTTTACCTGATAACCCGAAAGCTCGCTGATGACTCGTAATGGAACCAGCGTGTAGCCGTTAACAATAACTGGAGCAGTGATGCTCGTCGAATAATTTCGGGAGTTGTTTAACTCATATACAGCAAGTGTGGAATTCTTGACTTGAAGTACTATTTGTTTGCCGTCTGTAGGACGATTCAGAATGATCTTTTTGGTGCCTTTTTCATAATTTACATCGTAACCCACCCGTTCACTGATAAATCGTAACGGGACCATCGTTACGCCATTTATGATTTTCGGCGCCTGAGCTATCGTTGTAGCCCGACCATCCACATAAGCTGTTTTAGCTCCTGGTGTTAGGGTGAACGACGTTGAATAGGAAGCAACCGCACTGTTCGTGTAATTCGTCGTAGTACCGGAAGTGGTGGTAGTAGAGCTTGTCCCGGACGATGAACTGCCGGTGCCTAATGCTCTATTGCGAATAGCCTCCAATCGATCCAGCAGATCGCTTTTACGTGTACCGGTTGGCAGATCACTAATCGCATCTCTGGCAGAACGCCAGTCGGACGCATTTAGACTGTTCTCCGCAATCCGCATTAAATCTCTCGCTTTCTCATAGTTCGATGAACTAGAGGACGAAGAGTAGTAACCATCCGAATTCGTGCGTTCGGATATCTTTACACCACTAGATTCCCTACCACTACTATTTACGGTTATGACCTTAATCTCATACCAGCGTCCCTCTCGTAAATCCGTAATTTTATAGGATTCTGAGCTTGTAGTTCCCTTATAATCGCCATCAACATATATTTTCACCTTCTCTGCTCTGCTCGGCATGTCATAGGTGATTTTGATCCAGGTGTCGCTTTTGCTATCGACTTCAAGATTGGACACTTCTGACGAATTGGAGGACGTACTGTCCGTTGTGGCAGTCAGTTTCACACCGGAAGACAACGCACCTGTGCTTCGCTTGGATTTTATCGTGAATGTGTATGTCTGGCTTGCCGAAAGATTGTTAAATGTATAGGATGATCCTGTTGAATCCGTTACCAGCTGGCCATCCTTATACAGGCTGACTGTACTAATTCCGCTAGGTCTTGTCCAGGAAACAGTAACGCTATAGTTATTAACTGATGTCACTGAAGCACCTGTCACTTCGGGCACAATATCGGTAGAGACTGAAGACGTTGTAACGGGAATACTAACTCCCTGAGATAAGTTTCCGGATTTGTCTATCGTTTTGACCGTTACATTGTAGGCTGTAGCAGCATTCAAGACATTAAACGTGTAAGACGTGCCTGTGGTTCTCTGAATTTCTGTACCATTTAAATAGATAATCGCTTGGCTTAAGTCAGTATCCTTAGGCAATATGTAATTGATGGTAAATCCATTATAACCTACATTCGTCGCTGTCAGCCCGCTTACTTCTCCTGGGGGTGTCTTATCTACAGGACCATCAACGGAAGCTGTTTTAGCCTGAATTGTTGTACCGAGAGATTCATTTCCACTCTTATTCACCGTTTTCACGCGAAAGGTATATGTCGTGTTCGGCTGTAAACCGCTCATCATATAAGAGTTACTTCGAATGTTATCTACATATACATCGTTAGTGACATTAACCACTTTTACATGGTCAAAATTGATGTCCGACGGATTGATCCAAGACAAATTTACTTTTGTTGTTTCTGTAGGAACCGCAGTAAGACTGCTTACATCTGCTGGCGCAATATTCGAAGTAACCAGCTGGCTCGACATTACTTTTATCATTTGGTTAAGAGTGGTCTTCTGACCAGTTAACGAAGTCAATTTCGCGCCAGAAGTGATCGGTATATGGCGTCCTTGAAGAGTCGCTAATTTGGTATGTGATTGTGCACTATTCAAACCTGTCAGATTTGAGTTATGCCTTTCAGTCGGCAACGCGCTAGCCACTGCATCGGGTCCCAAAATGCCATATCCCGTATTCAAAATCAGTGTGGCCGTTGCGAACGGAGCCATCCATTGACGCAGACGTTTTTTATTCATATGCTATGCTCTCCTTGATACCAGTATGGAAATTTTATTTGTCAAAACGAATAAGTAAACGCACAAACCCTTCTGCTGCAATCCAGCTTTTAAAATATATACCATAACGTACAGACGTTCATTTAACTGTTATCGGAATTTCCATACCAAATGTTTAGACCTCATTTTTTTCTTACGTTAATCTAAACAACCCGGACGTTGTGACCCGAGTATCAAAGTAAATATTAAGAGTTAGCTGTAAATTTTCGATATATCGTAACTTTCTACCGTTTAATAACATTGCATTATAGGATATATTAAATTTTAAGTAACAGAAAAAGGAGGTCTATTATGTTCAAAAATGCTTTTAAAACGTTTGGTGCCATTGGTAATATTGAAGCGATTTCTTATTTGCTGCTTGTATGTATTGCCATGCCACTTAAATACGCAGCTGGAATGCCGCAAATGGTAAGCTGGGTGGGAATGATCCATGGGGTACTGTTTGTGGCTTATGTGGTTGCCACGTTAGTCATGTTGATATTGCGTAAAATTACGCTGCTGCAAGGGCTTGCAGCCTTGATTGCCTCGCTGTTGCCGTTCGGCCCCTTCATTTTCGATCGTAAGGTGCTTAAGAAAGCCGCAGCCCGCACTAATCATGCCAGCCCGATCAAAGCTACATAAACCTATACCAGGCCTAGGTCAACGCAGCCATGCGGTGTTCTCTTTACCACTTATATAGCAGAATATAAAAAACAACCGATGGCTGTAAACCACTCGGTTGTTTTTTTATTCATGAATAATAATTATTAGTTCCTGGCATTTTCCAAAAATTCATAATAGCCATCATTTGACGGATCATCCTGGTTATTACGTTTGAGATATCCTGCTATAGCTAGATAAGCAAAAAGTCCGAACATAGCAGCAGAAACAACTATATATACTTTAAAACCGAAAATCATTGAAAAGATGATCATAAAAATACCGATTGTAAGGGAGACGCCTAACTTTGACATTCTTTCATCCCTTTCTGTTATATTTATGTAATCACAACTAATCTCTCGGGTAATTTACACTCATGATATCCATAAAAGGAACTTTATCCGTTTCTCCATTACTCTCTACATGAACCTTGCCTGTTCTCGGGTCCATTTTAACGATTTGTCCGCGGGTTGCTTCTTCGCGTCCCCATACAGTCAATACAACTTCGGATTGCTCTTGTTGTGCTTCTACAAGCTGATTCCCGATTTCCTCCAGTACAAATTCATCCCGAGTAGGCCGTTTGGGTACCTTCGCTTTTGCCACTTGCATCACTCTTCCTTTCGCGCAAAATCAAATTCATTCCATTTTACCATACTTTTCATCATTTGGTGCTGGTAATGTGAGTAAAATTACATCCCAGGATGCACCAAAAAGCCGAGTTCTCAAAAATGAAAACATCGACTCTCTAAAGTCGCTTGTTGGAGCTCATTAGGGGCGCTTGAAAACCGACCAGCTAAGTCATTTGACCAATTGTGGAATGTAATCCACGATGTTATAAATTGGAGCACTGCTCTGTTGCGTAACGGCCAAAATTAATGCACCTTCGAGCATTGAAATGATCAGTACCGCCAGGCTGTGTGCCTTTTCCTCATCCAAGCCCGATTCCTGAAGACGCTCCATATAAATGCGCTGCCAATCTGTAAACGTATTCACACAAGCATGACGTAGCGATTCGCTGATACAGGAAGTTTCCGCAGCAGCCCAGAAGCCAATCGGCATGAAGCTGTCAAAGCCGAGACGGTCTGCCTCCTCAGCTGTATGACGAATAAAATCCTGAATGGCTACTACAGGATTTTCGTTTCCGCTCAGTGCCTGTTTTAATTTTTGCTTAATAAACTCATTCCCTCTTCTTATGCACTCCAAAGCCAACTCTTCTTTACCATGTGGAAAATAATAATAAAGTGATCCCTTCGGCGATCCACTCTCGGCAAGAATCTGATTCAGTCCGGTCGCATGATACCCCTGGTGAAAAAAGAGTCTCGACGCCGTTTGTACGATATTCTCATATGATTCGGGTTTAGCAGTCATATACAGCATCCTTCATTATATAATATTTGAAACTTTTACTTTGACAAAAAAATAATAGCATGTTTATTATATATAGACCGATCGTTATAATTCAATACCCATTAATTTATTGGAGGAACAAAAACAACATGAGTACAATGAGTCAAACAAGTTCACCCTCTGAACCCAAGACGTTCAAGGTGCTACCTATTATGATTGCCCTGCTCCTTAGTGGCTTTATTGGAATGTTCAGTGAAACGGCACTTAACATTGCGTTGAATGATTTGATGCAGATTTTGCATATTACAACAGCAACAGCCCAATGGCTGACTACCGCTTATCTGCTGACACTCGGTATTTTGGTGCCTGTATCGGGATTGCTGCTTCAAACCTTTACTACAAGACAGCTGTTTGTGGCATCGTTGCTGTTCTCAATAGCTGGTTGTCTCGTTGCGGCGCTTGCCCCTACCTTTTCAGTGTTATTGATCGCACGCATTTTGCAGGCCATTGGTACAGCACTGTTATTGCCGTTAATGTTTAACACCATCTTAATTATCTTCCCTGCTGAAAAAAGAGGCGCGGCTATGGGAATTATCGGATTGGTTATTATGTTTGCACCTGCGGTAGGGCCTACTATTGCAGGGCTGGTGCTACAAAATTTATCTTGGCACTGGATCTTCTGGATCTCTCTTCCGTTCCTGGTACTCTCGCTGATCTGCGGTATTTTGTTTATGCAGAATGTCTCAGAACCGACCAAGCCCAAGATTGATCTTTTATCTATTATCCTATCTTCCATTGGTTTCGGCGGTGTCGTGTTTGGTTTCAGTAAATCCGGAGAAGGTGGCGAAGGCTGGACCAGCTTGGTTGTTTTGCTTCCTGTGATTGTCGGTGTGGTATCGTTGATTTTGTTCTCTGTACGACAGTTGAAAATGAAGGCACCTATGCTGAATTTGCGTGTATTTAAATTTCCAATGTTTGTGATCGGCGTTATCATGGTGTTCTTATGTATGATGACGATCCTTTCTACGATGCTGATTCTTCCACTGTTCTTGCAAAAAGGGCTGGCCTTGTCCGCTTTAACAGCAGGTTTGGTGCTTCTGCCCGGTGGGATTATCAACGGTCTCTTGTCGCCTATTATGGGCTCCTTATTCGATAAATTCGGTCCCAAATGGCTTGTGATTCCAGGACTTGTAATCGTGGCTGCTGTGTTGTTTTTCCTGTCAGGCATTACAACGACATCCACGCTCGTACTCATTATTGTGCTGCATAGCTGCTTGATGATCGGCATTTCTATGATTATGATGCCAGCCCAAACTAACGGTCTAAACCAGCTCCCTATGGATCTATACCCAGACGGAACGGCTATTATGAGTACGCTCCAGCAAGTCGCTGGTGCAATCGGTACTGCCGTAGCGGTAAGTATTCTCTCCAAAGGCATGGACAGCTATTTGAGCCAATCCAGCATGCCTCAATCCGTAAATGAAATGGCTAATGCCATGGTAATCGGATCTCAGAATTCATTTTTCTTTGCAATGGTCATCAGCGTGATCGGTCTGATCCTTGCGTTTTTCATTCGCAGAGTTCATGTTGAACATGGCACTGCTAAAGCACCCATGCACTAATTAACCATTATTTTTATTCCAAATATAATACCTGAATAAATTTAAAGGCTGCTAACCATCTCATTTATGGTTAAGCAGCCTTTTTTTACGAATCTAGATAGGTATTCATATAATTACATATTTACAAATCCTCCTCATTTGGTTACGATATGACTCACGGAGTAAAGCGTAAAAATTACGATTACTATTAAGGAGGACTCCCTGTTGTTTAAACGTTCATATTTCAAACTATGTATCCCTGCGGTAATGGCGGTGATGATGACAGCCTGTGCTTCATCTCCATCCACTACATCCACATCCTCTACGGCACCACAAGATAAGAGTGTCACCTTATTGTTCAACGTGCAAAGCCCTTCTATTGATCCTCATACAGATATTAATTACACAGCCGTTCGTGCTGGAGTAAATGAAACACTGATCAAAGTGAATAAGGATCTCAAGCTGGAAGCTTGGCTTGCAGAGAAATGGGATAGTAAGGACGGGCGACACTGGACCTTTAGCATCCGACCAGGCGTGAAATTCCATAGCGGTAAAGCCGTAGATGCCGCAGCTGTCAAAGCCTCTCTGGAAAGAGCGCTAAAGCTCAATCCATCGGTCAAAAATGCACTACATATCCGTGATATTCATGCAGAAGGGAAGACCTTGAGCATTACGACGGACAAGCCCTTCCCGGAATTTGTATCTGAGCTGGTTCATCCGAATACCGCAATTATGGACACCACAGCCACAGGTGACTTCCCATCGGGAACGGGGCCGTTCCAGGTTGCCAGTTTCCGTGCCGGAAGTGAACTGAATCTGGAGCGCAACGAGCACTATTGGAACGGTGAAGTAAAGTTGAAACATGCCAAGTTCATGTTTAACGAAGACGCCAATGCACGTCAGCTTGCTTTTCAAGCTAAAACAGCCGATATTGTGTATCGTCCGCCTATTGAAAGTCTGGAGCTCTTGAAAGCTGATTCTACCGTTAAGATTGACTCTCTTCCCAGCCTACGGACGCACCAACTTATTTACAATATGAACAATCATGATCTAAAAAAAACAGCTGTGCGCAAAGCATTTGATCATCTGATCAACCGAGATGAGATTGCGAGCGGTATCATGTCTGGTCAGGGAACCCCTGCGCAAGGTCCGTTCTTGCCGGATTTTCCTTTTTCACCGGAATATATTACGAAAAAGTTTGATTTGAATGCGGCGCGAGAAGGCTTCAAAGAGGCTGGATATACAGTGCAGAACGGCAAAATTACGAATCCTGATGGCTCCCCCCTTCATTTTACATTGTTAACCTACCAGTCGAGAGCAGAGCTTCCACTCATTTCACAGCTAATTCAGGCTAACGCTAAGGAGCTTGGCATTACGATTGATATCCGTCAGGTTGATAATATTGATGAATATCTGGCCGCTCATCAGGATTGGGATTTGGCGACTTACAGTAACATTACAGCCCCGCGCGGCGATGCAAGCTACTTCCTGAATGCGGCCTATATGCCGGAGGGAGCATTGAATTACGGTCGTGTGCATATACCAGAACTCGAGCGTATGATTACACAACTGAACACAACTGTGAATGAGGAGCAGCGCAACAAGCTGGCGCTGAAGGCTGTCACGCTGATTGACCAAGAAAATCTGCAATCCTTTCTAGTTCATCCAAACAACGTAGTGGCCTATCGTAATTACGTACATAACTGGGTAACCAGCCAAAGTGAATACTATCTGCTGACCCAGGACTTGGATGTGAACTAGCATGTTTCAATCCATTGCCAAAAAGTTTCTGACGTTTATGTTGTTTTTTCTTATTCTTTCCTTTGTGAGCTTCTGTCTGCTTAAGCTTGTTCCGGGCGATCCCGTTCGGAGTATTCTTCGAGTAGATGATGTAGCTGTATCCAATCAGCAAATTGCAGATATGCGTAGCCAATTGGGGCTGGATCAGCCATTGCCTGTGCAATATGGTAAGTGGCTGGTTCAGTTGCTCCAGTTGGATTTTGGACAATCTTATTTAACCCATCGTCCAGTCTTGACAGAGTTTATAGAAAAGCTGCCTTATACACTCCTCCTGACTGGAGGCTCCTTGTTCATTATGCTGCTGATAGCTCTCCCGTTGGGCACATTGTCTGCGCTGTACCGTAACCACTGGATTGACAGTGCCAGTCGTGTGTTTGCCTTAATTGGCTCCTCGATTCCCAGCTTTTGGTTAGGTCTTTTGTTTATCGAATGGTTTGCGGTTAAATTGCGTATTTTGCCGTCTATGGGAGACGGAACTATTTTCCACTTAGTCCTCCCTTCCCTTACCCTCGGATTGGCAATGGCGGCTGTTTATGTACGAATGATTCGCGCAAGTCTGATTGAAAGCTCGGGGCAGGATTTTATCAAAGCAGCTCAAGCCCGTGGAATCAGTCCGGTTCGCATTTTTTTCAGACACATGTTCCGTCACAGCTTAGTTCCACTTATTACGGTATTCAGCGAGAGCATTGGCAGCCTATTAGGAGGTACGGTGGTGATCGAAGTGCTATTCGCCTATCCGGGGCTTGGCAAATGGATTGTGGATGCAATTGCCGCGAGAGACTACCCCATTATACAGGGCTATACAATCTTTATGGCCGTATTCATTATATGTCTCAATATCTTGGTAGAGCTGTCCTACCGTTGGGTCAATCCTGAAATTGCTTTGAAGGAGAAACGTTTATCATGATAAAATCCGTACATGCGGAAAACAGGCAGTTCACCAGGGCACGATTGTCCAAAGCATGGATCGGATCACTCTCCATCCTGTTTATTCTTACAGCCATTACAGTCATACCCTTCTTAGCTCCGCAAGATCCGTATCATATCCAAATGGGAAGTCGACTTCAACCGATCAGCGCAATGCACTGGCTGGGAACCGATCATTTGGGTAGAGATGTGCTGTCGAGAGTCATAGCAGGACTACGGACGACAGTCGGAACCAGTTTGTTGATTTTGATCGTTTCGCTGGTTGTCGGGGTTCCCTTCGGTCTGCTGTCAGGATTTATTGGAGGCTGGATGGATCGTGTATTCCAACGTGTGGTCGATGCCTTCATGACTTTGCCTGATTATATTTTTGCCATTGTACTAAGCGGCCTGCTCGGACCAGGCTTAGGGAATCTCATATTCGCGGTCTCTGCAGTAAAATGGGTTGGTTATGCCCGCCTGGTGCGCAGTACCGTTCTGGCTGAAAAGCAAAAGGATTACATTTCGCTATCGATACTTGCGGGTACCTCCTCCCTGCGAATTGTCATGCGGCATATTCTGCCCCATGCCATTGGGAATGTACTGGTACTGGCTACGCTGGATATCGGCAAAATCATCTTAATGATCGCCTCTCTATCTTTTTTGGGCTTAGGTCCTCAGCCGCCCATTCCCGAATGGGGAACGATGTTGAATGAAGGGCGTGCATATTTTCAAATGGCACCCCATTTAATGCTGGGTCCCGGCATAGCTGTCGTACTCACCGTGCTACTGGCGAACGTGTTTGGAGACAAGCTACGCGACCGATATGATGTTAGAACCCGGTCAGAGGAGTGAACTATACATGCTGACTATTGAAGGCTTAACGATTCGGACAAAAGCAAAAACGATTGTAGAACAACTGGAACTTGCCATTCATCCGGGAGAATGGTGTGCTCTGGCAGGCGAAAGCGGCAGCGGTAAAAGCATGACTGCGTTCGCTATTGGCGGTCTCCTCCCCGCTTCTGTTAGCGCTGAAGGAATCATCATGTGGAATGACGAGAATTTGCTTGCCCTACCTGTTAAACAAAGACGTTCCTTGCTTGGCAGTGAAATATCTTACATTTTTCAAGATTATCACGGGGCTTTTACACCTTTTTTACGTGTGGGCAGCCAACTCGACGAGCTGATGTGTGCTCACGGCAAGCAAGACCGTAAAGCGCGTAAGCAGCGCTGTATCGAGGTGCTGGAGCACGTACAGCTTCCCGCCGAACGTGTGTACCGCAGCTATCCATTCGAGCTCAGCGGCGGTCAATTGCAGCGAGCGGCTATTGCAGCTGCACTGCTTCTAAAACCAAAGTTGCTTATTGCCGACGAGCCCACAACTGCGCTGGATACGCTCACTGCACACCGAGTACTCCAGCTCATTGATCAAATCCGGATGGAAACGGGAATTTCCGTCTTGTGGATTACTCACGATCTACGGCATGTACGGAAGTATGCGGATCGAATTGCAGTAATGCGTACAGGTGTTTTGGTTGAAGCTGGCCAAACGCAAGCGGTGCTAGACCATCCAGTCCATCCCTATACGCGTCGCTTGCTGGCGGCTATTCCGCCGCTGTCTCCAGGCGCTCCTTCGCGTTTGCCATGCAATAGCACTGATGAACAGCTTGCACCGGAAAGGAGCACAATACATGAATAATCAAGCCGCCTGCGCTCAGTGGCAAGACAGCTCTAATCCTGTTGTTACCGTCTCCGGTTTGACGAAGGCTTACACTGGGGGCAAAACTGTGCTGCACGATGTTGCTCTATCGATCTTGCCCGGAGAATGTCTGGGTGTTGTCGGAGAAAGCGGCAGTGGGAAAAGCACACTCGCTCGCTGTATTTTAACATTAGACCCGTTTGATCAAGGTGAGCTTAGACTGGATGGACAGTCCATTCGAGGATTAAAGCGAAGTGAATTAAAACGGATTCGCAGCAGACTGGGGGCGGTATTTCAACATCCATCCGCAGCTTTGAACCCCAGACTAACCATTCTGCAATCACTGCTGGAGCCATTGGATCAGCTCAAGTGCTATGTTCCTTCCTTTATGGCGGGTATGCCCTCCGGACGTCGGAATATAGCAGAACAACTGTTAGGTATGGTAAAGCTTCCGGCCAGCTATCTGGATAAGTTCCCACATCAGCTCAGTGGTGGGGAAAAGCAGCGTGTAACCATTGCACGTGCCATTAGCACAGAACCGGATTTTATCGTATTGGACGAACCGACTGCAAGTTTGGATGTGACCACACAAGCCACGGTTTTGAATCTGCTTAAGGATTTGCAGGATGAGTTGCGACTGGCTTATCTGTTTATCTCGCATGATCTGGCGGCTGCGCACTTTATGAGTGATCGAATTATGGTTATGAAAGATGGCCGTGTGCTTGAGCATTTTTCCAAGGAATCATTATTTCATTCGGATCGGCATCCCTATACACAATCGTTACTGGAGGTTTTTTCAACATGCTGCCTTCCCACCGAGCCTATCTTGCTTTAGCAATCCCTTTAATTATTTCGACGATTACAACCCCGCTACTCGGTGCGGTGGATACAGCAGTAATCGGTCATTTAAGCCACTCTGCCTATTTAGGCGGCGTGGCAGTCGGTACTCTTATTTTCAATACTTTATATTGGCTGTTTGGCTTTCTGCGAGTCAGTACGTCAGCTTTCACAGCACAAGCCGCAGGGGCACAAAATAACGATCAAGGCATAGCTGCTCTCATGCGCCCACTTGCCATAGCTCTACTCATTAGTGCAGTATTTATTGTATTGCAAAAGCCCATTTTGCTAGCTTCTCTCCAGCTCATCCATCCAGCTCAGGATGTGGCAGAGCAAGCAGCAATTTATTTTAACATCCGTATTTGGGGAGCACCCCTTACATTAGTGAACTATGTGCTGCTCGGATGGCTGATGGGATTGTCCCGCGTGAAAGCTACACTATTTTTACAAATATCCATGAATGTGATTAATATGCTATTAGCTATTGTATTTACACAGATCATGCATTGGAATGTCGCTGGGGTTGCAAGCGCTACTCTGATTGCAGAAGCTCTTGCATGTGTATTGGGTCTTGTACTGGTGTTCCGTTCACCGATTTGGAGAGAATGGAAGCGCAGCGGACAGAGGAATTGGCGAGAATGGTTCGGTGCCTCAGAGTTAAAAAGTGTCATGGCGACGAACCTTGATCTCATGATTCGTACTGCCTGCCTGTTGACGATGTTTAATCTGTTTACGGCGCGCAGTGCGAGCTTTGGAACCGATCAGTTGGCGGCAAATGCTATTTTGTTGCAGATCCATTACATTATGGCTTACTTTTTTGACGGGTTCGCCAACGCCAGTAGCATCATGACGGGTCAGGCTCGTGGTGCCGGGGATCGTAAAATGCTGCAGAGAGTTATTCATTTGTCCTGGTTTTGGACACTGGTTACCAGTGTAGTGACGGGAGGATTGTATCTTGCACTGAAAGATCCGCTGATCTCGCTATTTACGGGGAATGCTACAGTGATTAGCCTGACAGCTCCTTACAATGGGTGGCTGGTGGTCTTTGCCCTAGCAGCCGGGCTGGGACTGGTATTCTACGGTGTGTTTACAGGGATGACGGTAACGTATCCGATCCGTAATTCGATGCTGATTTCACTGGTCTGCTTTTTGATTGCTCTCTTCTGGTGCGTTCCTCATTATGGGAATCATGGACTTTGGTTATCCTTTATCATCTTTGCCCTGGGACGGTCACTGTTTCTGGTGGTCTACTTACCTCGGTTGAAGAGGATTTAGTAGCCCCTGCTTTACATCGCTCTCAAAAACAAAGGATGTCCCCTCCACCATATATGTGGTGTGGGGACATCCTTTTATTATTTATTCATACGGCTTTCAGGTTAGGCGCTTGCCAATCCTTCTACTCGCCTTGTGGTACGGTCAAGCCCAGACCATCCGCTACACGACGCCCGTATTCAGGATCAGCTTTATAGAAATGACCGATCTGACGCAGTTTGATTTCATCACTTTCTACAGGCTTCATGGCATTTACAATGTTTCGGACCAGACGTGAGCGCTCCTCTTCACTCAGCAAGCGGTACAGGTCCCCTGGTTGTGTGTAGTGATCGTGATGATCATAGGCTACACTTTGTGCCTCGCCAGACACTTCAAAAGGAGCAATTTTGTGAGCAGATGATTCTTTCGGTCCGCCGAGACTATTCGGCTCGTAATAGACAGATCCCCCGCCATTACCGTCACTGCGCAATGCACCATCGCGTTGATAGTTGTGTACTTCCGCATGTGGCCGGTTGATTGGCAACGCATTATGGTTTGCACCTACACGGTAGCGATGTGCGTCACCATAGGCAAACAGGCGTCCTTGCAGCATCTTATCCGGGGAAGCCTCAATACCAGGAACAAATGAACCTGGCGAGAATGTCGCCTGCTCTACCTCAGCAAAGTAGTTCTCAGGATTGCGATTCAGCACCATGCGCCCTACCTCGATCAGCGGGTAATCCTTTTGAGACCATACTTTGGTCACATCGAATGGATCAAAACGGTACGTATCCGCATCTTCTATGGGCATAATCTGCACATAAAGTTTCCATGCTGGGAAATCGCCCTTTTTAATCGCATTAAACAAATCTTGTATATGATAATCCGGGTTTTCACCGGCAATTTTCGCAGCTAAATCCACATCGAGATTTTGTATGCCTTGTTCTGTTTTAAAATGATATTTCACCCATACGGCCTGTCCCTCGGCGTTCACCCACTTGAACGTGTGGCTGCCAAAACCATGCATATGTCTAAGTGTAGCGGGAATACCGCGATCAGACATGAGAATACTTACCTGATGCAGCGATTCAGGAGACAAGGACCAGAAATCCCAGACCGCATTCGGGTTTTTCAAATGCGTTTGGGGGTGACGTTTTTGCGTATGAATAAAGTCAGGAAATTTAATGGCATCCCGAATAAAAAAGACAGGTGTATTATTGCCCACGAGATCATAGTTTCCTTCTTCTGTATAAAACTTTACCGCAAATCCACGTGGATCGCGTACAGTATCGGACGAGCCTAGCTCACCTGCCACAGTAGAAAAACGGATAAACATCGGTGTACGCTTACCCACTTCGGACAAAAAGCTTGCTTTTGTATATGAAGACAAATCATTAGTGACTTCAAAATATCCGTGTGCCCCCGCACCTTTGGCATGAACAACCCGTTCCGGCACACGCTCCCGGTTAAAATGCGCCAATTTTTCCAGCAGATGCACATCCTGAATTAGTACAGGCCCCCGTGAGCCTGCTGTAATCGAATTCTGATTATCTCCAACAGGAGCGCCCCAGCTTGTAGTCAGGTTCGTTGGTTGGTTACTCATAATTGAAATCACCTCTTGATTGAATTGGTTGACCTTGTGCCTTTCACTATAAATTGTGCACAAACAAAAATCAATACTTTTTTATAATAATTATAATTTAGGATTTAGAATTAGTTTAAAATCACAAATAAAAAAGCAAGCCCCTTAAGGCTTGCCGTAATATAGTGCTGTATTTATTTACAATAAAGTGACTTCAATTTCTATATTCTGAAATGATCGCATTGATCACTTCTTTAGGTTTTGCTATAGAGACTTTCAGACAATATTCATATAGAATTCATCATAAAATCATAATAAGAGCTGCTTTCTATCGAGAAAATCCAAAATATCCTGTACCGACTGCTTTACCTCCCGGCCTTCCGTAGATACGATTAAATCAGGTTCCAGCGGTACTTCATATGGAGCATCAATCCCTGTAAAATGTTGGATTTCTCCAGCTCTTGCTTTCTTGTACATGCCTTTTGGATCACGACGCTCGCATTCCTCTAGACTGCATCGGATATAAATCTCGTAACAGCCCTCCTGCTGTAAAATGTCCTTTACCATTTCACGATCCTCACGATAAGGCGAAATGGTGGCGCAAATCGTTAGAACACCCGCATGGGCCATTAGCTTGGACACTTCGGCTATACGACGAATATTTTCTTTGCGGTCAGCGGGCAGGAAACCCAAATTGCGATTCAAACCATGCCGAACATTATCCCCATCCAAAATAAATGTACGTATACCTCTTGCATATAACGCTTTTTCGAGTGTGGAGGATACCGTTGACTTTCCCGAGCCAGACAGCCCCGTAAACCAAAGCACCGGACTCTTATGTCCATTCAGAAGCTGTCGAGCTTGCTTATCCACTTCTGATACATGCCAGGTAATGTTGGAAGATGGGTTCATTCAGCACTCTCCTATTTCATCAGTATTAATGTTTAATCTGTCTCTAACATCAGGATAGAGCATTTTTAAAACTGTTTAAAGTACGCTGCTCTGCTTTGTGGTCCAATACCGCAAAGACAACCCGTTTAAACAGGAATCCATATCCTTCAGTTACAAGTACTTGCTTAAACCAACTGGCTACCTCCTCCGGCTTATTGCGGAATACTCCACAACCATAAGCACCAAGCACAAGATGTTCTACCCCGTTTTGCATGGCCATTCCCAAAATGTAACGAATGCGCTCCAACATAACTTCTCCAATCCGATTGACCTGCTCTGGCTCCCGTTCATGCACGACTCCAGCATTCACAGCAGGCGCGGTCAGGAAATCGACTAGATACGGCTCTTCCAGCAATGTTCCCTGATCATCCCGAAATACAGGAACTTGAGGAGAATAAATCATATAATCTGAATAAAAACAGCTCCGCAGCTTCCGATTATGTTGGTACATTTCCTCCATTTGTGAAATACAAGGATACAGTGCTGACGAACGAGCCAAGCTTTCCTCTTGAGCCTGACTGCCTCCAAGGAATCCGCCCCCGGGGTTTTTGGCTGATGCAAAATTCAAACAAGCTACGTGTTCCCGCTTCTCCTCGACCTGGAGTCTATGTGCGGCCTGCAACGTACTTTCTCCCGTTACTTCCATCTTTTTAATGATCGCCTGTTCGACTACATCGGAAGAAGCTCCTAATATACTTTTTATTCTTTGCTCTGCATCTTGCTTTATCACTACCAGTTGAGAAGGTCTATATAGCTTCGAGCCTGTGACCGCATTCCCTACCTCTTTTGCTATATTTACTTGTACCTGTTTGGTATTTGTATAATGCCCATTCTCTAAAATGGATAATGTTTCATGCGCCATATGTGACCTGGCATCCCGCTTACTTCGGGAATTCATTGTGTTTTTCATGGTGACTAATCCTCCTTTTGCAATAGATCTTCACGTAAATTCGTCAATATTTCCCCCAGCCAGTTCGTACCCCGCCATAGCTTCCGGTGCCGTATACGAGCATCATTTTCAGCTAAACCTACACCCCAAATGGTATCCGTAGGACTAGCCTCAACCAGAGTAGTTCCCTTCGTTTTAAGCAGGTGCTTGAGCAAATTCGTATTTTGGGTGAACTTGGCATAATTTCCGTCATACACAAATTGCTGGCAATTTGCTTCCCATAAGGATTGGTCAAATCCGCGCACACTGCGACCACGGGCTTTTTGCTCCCTTGGGGTAGGGGCTTGCATAATTTTCAGAGCTGCCTCTTCATCTCCGAAAAGCTGCGCTTTTTTTAGCATCATATATTGCTCAGCACAGTTAAACTCCAATCCATCTACGACAAATTCACAAGGGTACCATTGCGAAAATGGTGAATGACTGCGATAAAAAAATGTAAACTTCTCCATGACTAATCCTCATTTCTTCTTCCTTTTATGCTATATAAAACGTGACCGTGGCTTAAATCGGTATAGCTTGGACGGACGATGTCCGGCCGCCTTCCTGTATTCATTGGTTTCTTCCACGAGATCTGCTATTTTACGACGAAAAGCCGCGGCTAACAGCTCTTTACCTAAAATAATTTCATACACCTGTTGGAGTTCACTCAGTGTAAACAGAGCTGGCATCAGGTGAAACGCAATATCTGTGTATTCAATTTTGCTGCGTAGACGCTCAATACCGTACGCAATAATTTTGGCATGATCAAAAGCAATTCCCTGTGACTCCAGCACTTCTCGCTTGATTTCTATGGTTTTCCCCTTAAGAATTTCAGTTACTTTCACTTTGGCTGTTAAAAGGATGTCCGCATGCTTCAATGTAATGTCAATGTTTTGCTCCCACGTATAACCTTCCGGTTGATTCGTCCGCGTCTCCTGAGCCACACTGTAATCCAGCTCAAACCATTGAGCATCTGCGGCATCATCTCCTGCCTGTACCTCCAAGGATTCATGGTCTACTAACGCCATGTAAGCGCAGCTGATCACCCGCATACGCGGATCACGTGCTACATCTCCCCAAGTGTACAGCTGCTCCATATAAATCTGATCCACATTGGTTTCAGTTTTAAGCTCACGGCGTGCAGCCTCTTCCAGGCTTTCATTCATGCCTACAAAACCGCCGGGCAACGCCCATTGCCCTATAAAAGGATGCTCTCCTCTTTGGATCAAGAGGAGCTGAAGTGTTTTCTCCGGTAGCTTACGGTAATTCTGCTGGAGCTGATCCATTACAGTAAATAGCAGCATATCTACCGTTACGGATGGACGCTCATATTGATTAGCATCATAAAGGGCCAAAAATTGCTCCTCCGTCAAGCCACTGTCGTTGTATTTCGATCTATCTGTCACTTGTGTCACCTACCTGCTCATATTTGGGACATCATCGCTTTTCCTTCAAAAGCAACGAATGCTCTATGTAAATTTTAATTTAAATCATTTGATAAAAACAAAATGTTAATATCAATACATTAATATATAATTAGCGCTTCGTCAATAGGGTGTATAGACCTATTTTTGGTCATGTGATAGTACTATTAGACTGTTTACTGAATTTTACTTGTTGCTTATTGTCATATCATGTATGATGTTTTGGACAATATAGGAAACACAACATACTAAACACGTAAGGAGAAGATCCAATTGTCTAACCCGTCTAACCCGTTTAATCCGCAATACAATCAACAAGGAGCACCGTCCAGACCTGCCCCTGTTTACCCGCCACCTGTTTCATTCAAGGAGTGGATGATCAGCTTACTCCTGATGGCAATACCAGTAGTTGGAATTGTTATGCTGTTTGTGTGGGCTTTTAGCGGCTCGACAAATCCGAGCAAAGCGAACTACGCTAAGGCAGGCCTGCTATGGGCCGCTATTGTAATTGTTATCTATATCATTATGGCTGTTGCTCTATTGCCTGCGATCATAAGCTCATTAAATTCCAGCAGCTATTATTGATTTCTAGTACATAGCAAAATAACCTTCTGATGAATCCAATTGAATCATCAGAAGGTCTTTAAACTAAAACTGTCGACCCTGTCGGCAGTTTTTTTACTTCACCTTACTTCACTTTACTTGTACCAAAGGTCATCGGTTTCAAGCTCTTGTAGACTGTGCAAAAACGATTTTGAGTTATCGACATAAAGTTCGGTATCGATATAGTCAATGAGCATTCGACCATGATTCCAACGGGCTCGTCCTTATCTACACCTTTGACCCGCAAAGCATGTGCAAGCTGATTGGCCTGTTTGTTCAGATCAGCATACGTCAAGTGCTTGTCCCCAAGTACAACCGCCACATGGTCCGGTGTGCGCTCAACCTGCTCCTCAAACAACTGATGAATCGTTTTCTCCCGTGGGTAATCCGCTAACATACCATGTAACATGCTCAACTTCATCTCCTTCTCCTGTCAGCCATAATCCAGATATTACAATAGGTTGGGGATTTAACTGGAGAAAAAGAAATGACATCAGAGCTTGTTTTTCGACTGAACATTTCTTTAAAATAAGTATATAGCTACTTCTTGCTCTACAATAAATACCACAGATTGGTTACTCGACTGGAGGAAAAGAAATGACATCGGAGTGGCAGAGACTACAGACCAAACTGCCGGAATGGGTAGAACAAAGCCGTCATGAGTATATTCATGGCAAGGTAGCAGCGTATATTCCCGAACTGTCCAAGGCCCCGGCCGACGCGCTGGGTATTGTGGTCATGAACGGTGCGGGTGAGACCGTGGTAGCCGGAAATACGGAAATCCAGTTTACGATGCAAAGCATCTCAAAGGTATTTACGCTCATTCTGGCCTTGATGGATAATGGAGAGGACGTTGTCTTCTCTAAGGTAGGTATGGAGCCTACCGGAGACCGTTTTAATTCCATGCTAAAGCTAGAACTAGTCGAGCCGGGGATTCCATTTAACCCACTGATTAATGCCGGAGCAATCGCGGTCTCCTCTCTGATTCGCGGAAACAGTCCAGAAGAGAGATTTGCCCGTGTTCTTCAATTTTTCCGTCTGCTTACTCATAATGACACATTGGAATATGATCAGGATGTCTACGATTCAGAATCAGCCACAGGCCATTTGAACCGTTCCCTTGCTTATTTTCTAATGGAAAAGGGGATTTTAAGAGGTCATGTGGAGGATGTGCTTGACGTCTATTTCAGACATTGTGCTGTCAAATTAAACTGTACAGATTTAGCACGTATGGGACTCATACTAGCCTACAACGGCCGTGATCCGGTCACAGGTATACCTTTGATCCCTCGTCGCTATGTACAGATCGCCAAAACATTTATGACAACATGCGGTATGTATGACGCCTCTGGTGAATTTGCCATTCAAGTCGGACTCCCTGCCAAAAGCGGCGTATCTGGCAGTATAATGACGATGGTACCTGGACGATACGGCATCGGGTTAGTGGGACCTTCATTGAATCGTATGGGCAACAGTACAGCGGGGGTACACTTGCTGGAGACAATGTCCCGCGATTTGGATTGGAGTTTGTTTTAGGATATAAAAAAAGGGTATTCCCAGCCAGTACGGCTCATAGGAATACCCTTTTCTGTTACGTTCTTGCTATGTTAAATGGTTTGACCCTGAACCAATTTGATTTGAATACGGAACGGGTCAGCCACATACAAGGCCCCATCACGTTCTTGTAATCGATAACCTGTCGCAGTCAAACGAGCAGTAATGGCATCCAATTCTTGTTGGTCTGGAACAATCAGTTCAAAATAATCCAATCCAGCAGCCTGCTCGGGAGCTGGTGGCGCTCCTTCACCTGCCCATATATTCAAGCCCATATGGTGGTGGTAACCACCTGCGGAAACGAACAAGGCTGAAGATCCATATCGGCATGTAATGTCAAAGCCAAGCACATCGCAATAAAATTGCTGTGCTGTGAGCAAATTAGACACATGGAAGTGAACATGCCCAATTACCGTTCCCTGTGGCAGTCCCTGCCAAGGTAAATTTTCAGAAATGGCAATCAGGTCTTCTGCATCCACAGGTCCAGTTCCCATCATGTAAAATCCATTTGCATCTTTTTTCCATTGATTACGAGGACGATCCGCATAGATTTCAATTCCGTTATTATCGGGATCATGGATGTATAATGCTTCACTTACATCATGGTCTCCCTGTCCGATTTCAATCTCATGAGCCAGCAGATTACGCAAAGACAAACCCAGAGCTATACGATCCGGTAGAAGAATAGCAAAGTGATACAATCCGGCTGCAGACTGGCGCGGCAGAATAACTGAATTTTCAATATAGTTAAGAATCAGTAGCGCATGCTTTCCGTCAACAGTCAATTCAGCGGTATCCGCTGTTTGACGTAGAAGCTGTAAACCAATGACCTCAGTGTAAAATTGAATAGAGCGCTCCAAGTTACTAACTTTTAATGAAACCTGCCCGATTTTAGTGTTGTCATGAATATGTGCTGTCATGAGATTTCCCTCTTTCTACATGGATTGGATGACTAGGCTTAATCAAATTTATTGTTCTGTTGACCCACGACGGCTGAACAAAGAATCCAGAGACCAGCGAGTTGTCGGCGCAAATACGAGATGAAGAGCTACCAGAATAAAAGCAATATCCAGCTCATAGCCAGCGCCTTGACCATTCCCCATCAACCCGCCGGACAATTTGGCCGTGAAAATAGCACCGATCAATACAATAACTAAAAGTCCGGATACATAGCGAGTAAGCAATCCAAGAATTAATGCAATCCCGCCGACCAACTCAATCACCGCAACGACATAACCTAAAAATCCTGGGACACCAATGCTGGAAAACCAGCCTGCAACATTACCCAATCCCATTTGGAATTTAGCAATTCCGTGCGCCAAAAACAAAATTCCGAGCGCCACCCGCATAATTGTAGAAACATTTCTGCTTGCTGAACTCATGTTTATCTCTCCATTCTGTTTGTTTTAATACACTCATACAAGCGTATATGAATAATTAATTTATATTACTAATAATTTAGCCAAAAAAATAATGACGTCCGAATCTATACTGCAACACATAAGTATGAATTACACTCAAATTATTAGTAATAGTAATAATTATTTTGTAATGTGAATTTAGCATAAGAAACTATAGTCTGTCAACAAATTATTTGGTATGATAAATAATAAATTAGTATATATTATTTTTTCTGTAAGGAGGAACGCTCTATGGGTATAGGATGCAACATTCGGGCGGCTCGTAAACGTAAAAATTTATCCATCCAGCAAATATGCGAACGAACCGGTCTATCTCAAGGATTTATGAGTCAAGTCGAAAATAATAAAACCTCCCCTTCCATCGCCACATTGGACAGCATCGCTAATGCGCTGAATGTACCTCTCGCTTTTCTGCTTCTTAAAGAAGAGGAACGGATGCAAGTGATTCGTAAGGACGAGCGTCGTAAAACATTGTATGGTAAAAACAAACTCCAGGTCGATCATTTGGGTGGTCAGGGTAATGTCAAAATGATGCTGGTGGACATGCCGCCAGGCTCATCTACAGAAGAAGAACATGCTCATGCAGGGGATGAGATTCATTTTATTTTGGAGGGTACGGTATACGTGGAGCAGGGTGAGGATTCAGCTACTCTGGAAGCAGGAGATTCCTTTAGCTGGAGAGCAGCCATCCCCCACTATGCCAAAAATGTTGGAGAAAACAACGCGCGTATTCTGATCTCCGTGTTTCTCGAAGCAGAAAATGACGCCTAAACAAGATTTGAGCATATCACAATATCAATTACCCATTTCATTGTAAAAAGCGTGTACCGGGAAGTTAAATTAACTTCAACGATACACGCTTTTTTGTAATGGCTGTTTAACTCATCTTATTCTATCGCCTGCTGGGCGTCTGTACGCGATTCCCACGGCAGCTTGAAGGTTTTCATGATCTGCTTGGCATTGGCTGGGAGCCCGCTTACCGGATCACCCGTCGTACCCAACAACTCTTCTTTTTTATCTATAGTAACACGCCCATAAAAAGTAGTGCTGCTGTCTCCCCATCCTGTAGTATACTTGTAGATCAGCGGCTTATTTAATTTCGGATAGGTTCCCCACTGATCTTTGGCTTTATTAGCCAAAAACAGCTCCAGTGGATCGTATTCCATCGTAAAGGTTTTATCAAAGGGAGCTCCCACATACCCTTGATAGGTAACAATCGGAAAACCGTCCTTCACTTCAACCAGACTCAGCACATCCCCGTTCACTGTAAAATACCGCAATGCTTCGCCTTGGGGGAACATATAGACACTGGACAGCAGCTCAGTGTTAGGACGATGTTCTTCTATATAAGGATGGACAGAACGTCTTTCTAAGTGGATTAATGCTTCACGTGCTGCCACGAGATCTCCCTCATATATTTGTTCTTTTAGTTTACCGTGAATCGGTGGCTGGATCTGAATCTGTGTATTTGTCTTCTCTAACGTATAACCTAAATCAAGAGATACATCTCTAAGAGGCACATATACGTCTTTACCTACAACCTCAAATGTAAGCTGCTGCTTGCTCTTACGTAATCGCTCCTTAAGAACTAAGGGTTCTGCCCACTTTTGCAGCGTGACCTGCTTTTTTTTAGCATCCCAATGGTAGCTTGCACCTACAGCTTCAGCCAAAGGTTTAAGCGGTACCATGAGCTTACCGTCAATCAATAGAGATTTGGTCTTGTTGTTTAAGGGTTGACCGGCTATAACAATATCTGTTAGTTGTGTTGATTGAGGTGCTGTGGTTCCCTGTTCAGCCGCTTCGACTTCTCCTTGGTGCATTGTTGTCAAGAGCAATGGTAGCATCAGCAAGGCGACAAACAATCGCTGAAATCCTGTTCGATCTAGCTTCATTATGAGTCTCCGTTCACTTAATAGACTTGTTCATTCCGGCTCTATTTCTTTTTGGCTGCGTCAATGTCTCCAGGTCTCATCCCTGCCCAGATGTTCGGGATACTGACGGTCTCTGGATGCTCAAATACGAGAAACGCAGTCGGCAAATATCGTTCTCCGTATTCAGAGGAAGGCTTGTTGACAATGGTGTTATCCTTGACGAGCACCGTTGATGAACCTCCATCCAGATTAGCACCGATAACCGCTCCATGCTTAAGTAAAATATTTTGCATATCATACAAGTTGGCACCTATGCTGTACCCAGGCTGGCGACCGTCGACGGTTACGAAAAGGATTGCCCCGTCTGCTCTCTGTCCCATCGCGGTACGGGGAGCAATGCCCCATCCCTCGCTTGCACTGCGAATCAGGCCTTTTCCATTCACAATTAGGCGTGGTTGGAAAGTAACCGCTTCTTGCACATTCATTTTGGACAACTCGGACAACGAATAGTGACCGGCTATCATTTTTCCCTGTTTATCAATACCTACGATTTGAACAGAGGCATTTTTACCCATATCGTTGTAATATATCTGGCCCTGAGAAATGACAACACCAATCGGTTTAAAGCCATTCCCGTTCCAGTTGGGATCAGCGAATCCACCGCCGTTTACACCAGCAACGGCCCCCAAACGCTCGACCATACTAGATACATGTTCTCCCCGGCCGACTTTAGCAGGAACCCCGAGCCTAATTTTAGTGGGGTCATGCACCGTCATAACATAGCCATGATAGTTACGACCCGACACCTCTTCCACTTCAACCAACGGTGTCTGTTGTACTTTAGTAGGTATCAGATCAGGCAGATTGATTGTATGTCTATCCTTTTCCTCTCCCATCTCTTCGAACCGGGCCGAATATTCAGCCACGCGCTTCTTCGCCTCTGCTTCGCCGATAAAATATTTCGCCCAGTGACGATGCTGAGTCGTAATCAGCGTATCCGCAGCCAAATAGCGCATCTCCTTGCCAGAAGGGGTTAAAAACAACCATGCACCGCCCCCAATTCCTGCTAACAGGAATACAATAAAAAGTCGCAACATAAAGCGACCAAATTTTCCTTTTCGTTTCTTTTTCTTATTTTTCTGCCTGCGAGCTGCTGCACGCTGTGGCAAGACTTCCGGTTTCATTCATCATCTCTCCTGTTTGGTGACTTCTATCGTATTTCTTCACTATTGCCCATCAAATGATCAGTAGCGATAGGCTGCGACATCTAACGACAATATCATAAACTAATTTTGTAGAATGATAGTGTCAATTTTTTAACAGATTCATCCACTCTGAAAAAGAATACAGCAAAAAGCCCTTCACATAAATGTGAAGGACTGTAAATAGGGGGGATATCCTATTTACGGAGCAGCCTCCGGTTCGAGTAGCATGAACAGCTCTTTCATCTGCTGTCGCTTAAGTTTGGGACTAAGCACATACAAAGTATCGCCCGGTTCAATCACAGTTGTACCTCTCGGGGCAATAATTTGCTCGTTCCGAATAATGGCTGTGAATAAGATGTCTTCAGGCAGCTGTATATCCTGAATCGCCTTGCCGGCGATCGACATCCCCTTTTGTACCTGAATATGGTTGATTTCCGAAGTGGTTTTTCCCAAAGAAACTAATTCCAACAGTGAAGGCGACGATGTCTCGTTAGGGTCCATCAAGCCAAGCTTCACCGCTAGCCACGAGATCGTGGTACCTTGAATAATCGCAGAGGTGAGCACGACGAAAAATACGACATTAAAAAACAAAGGTCCTACATCCATTTCGTCCAGTAATGGATAAGTTGCTAGTACAATGGGTACCGCTCCCCGCAGTCCTGCCCAGGATAACAGTGTCTTCTCACGAACAGAGTACCTGGAAAAAAGCAAGCTTAGGAACACACCTATTGGACGAGCCACCAGCATCAGGATAAAGGAGAGCGCCAAGCTTTGCCACGCAATGCCCAGCAATTGATCGGGAAAGACCAATAGGCCGAGCAGGACAAACATCATAATTTGCACCATCCAGGCGAAGCCATTGTTAAAATGAATAATGGATCGCTTGTAGGTCAAGTCGGAATTTCCCAATACAATGGCCATGACATATACCGCCAGCAATCCGCTCGCCTCCAGTAACGATGCCGCCGCATACGTCAAGACTGCAAATGCCAATGCCATTACAGGATACAAACCGGATGAATCAAAATTCATTTTATTAATCGCATATACACCTAAGCGTCCGAGTACAAAACCAACGGCTAGACCAAAACCCATTTCCCATAAAAACAACAAGATATGTATCCAAATGGATTGCTCAGGGTGATGTATCAGCTCAATCAATGTTACTGTGAGAAATACAGCCATCGGGTCATTACTGCCGGATTCCGCTTCAAGCGTCGAGGTAATTCGCTTTTTGATGTTTTTACCTCCTAAAACGGAAAACACAGCTGCCGCATCTGTCGATCCGACAATAGCGCCAAACAGCATGGATTCCATCCAGCTTACGCCTAAAATAAACTTGGCGCACACGCCAATGACTACAGTCGTGATGATGACCCCTAACGTTGATAATGACAACGCAGGTCGAATTACTGGCTTAACATCTGTAAACTTTGTCTGCATCCCGCCTTCAAACAAGATTACAATGAGCGCGAGAATGCCCACCAGCTGTGTGATAAAGGCATTATCAAAATAAATAAACTGACTGAGCACCATGCCTACAGCAATAAACAAAACGAGCGCAGGCATACCGAAACGGCTGGAAAATTTGGTAGTCAGCACACCGACCAGCAGCAAGCCGGACAGCAAAAGCACAATCAAATTAATCACGGTTGTCTGTTCCATACGGCTTCTCCTATCTTGAAAATAAATGTTCATTTTTTCGCCTTCTAACTATATACCCTCAAATCACACAGAATACTAATCATAAGTAAAAAATATATGAGAAAATCAAAAAATCCAGCTTATGGTTTGTGCTAAATTCCGCACTCCACAAGCTGGTTTGTACATTTTTTTAAAATTTCTCAAGCTGTACCCGTTCGTCGTGCTTAGGCTTTGGGCTGAATCATATGTGCTGGTACAACATATTGATCGAACTGCTCTTCCGTCAGCAGTCCACTGCGGAGTGCCGCTTCCTTTAGAGACAGCCCTTCTGCATGTGCAAGTTTAGCGATTTTAGCAGCATTTTCATATCCAATATGTGGATTCAATGCTGTCACCAACATTAGTGAATTATTCAAATTGTGCTCAATCTTGGCGAGATCGGGCTCGATGCCAACGGCACAGTTGTCATTAAAAGCAATGATGGAATCGGCCAGTAGATGAACTGATTGCAAAAAGTTGTATATGATTACTGGCTTAAACACATTCAGTTCAAAATTACCTTGACTTGCTGCAAAGCCGATAGCTGCATCATTACCCATGACTTGCGTAACGACCATCGTCAGTGCTTCACTCTGGGTCGGATTTACCTTACCTGGCATAATGGAGCTACCCGGCTCGTTAGCAGGAATCGTGATTTCCCCCAAGCCGCTTCGCGGACCACTAGCCAGCCAGCGAACATCATTGGCGATTTTCATCAAATCCGCAGCTAGCGCTTTGATTGCTCCATGTACAGCCACCACTTCATCGTGACTGGTCAGCGCATGAAATTTATTAGGTGCAGAAGTGAACGTTTTGCCAGTGAAGCCGGAAATTTCCGCAGAGGTTCGGGAACCAAACTCTGGATGAGCATTAATTCCTGTGCCCACTGCTGTTCCGCCAATCGCCAGCTCCTTCATATATTGAACCATGTCGACGATCATCCGCTTGCTTTTATCCAGCATGGCATACCAGCCGCTAATTTCCTGACCCAGTGTAAGTGGTGTAGCATCCTGCAAATGGGTTCGACCAATTTTGATAATATCCTTGAACTGTTCTGACTTCTGTTGAAAAGTCTCTTTCAGCTTGTCAATGGCAGGCAACAAACGGTCCTCGACCGCAATGACACCCGCTACATGAAGCGCTGTAGGAAACGTATCATTTGAGCTTTGCGACATATTCACATCGTCATTCGGATGCAGCTTCGCATCTTTTCCCTGTTCTTGTAACCATTCGCTGCCTAGATGAGCAATCACTTCATTGACATTCATATTAGACTGCGTACCGCTCCCTGTCTGCCATACAACCAATGGGAAATGGTCATCAACTCGTCCAGCTAGAATTTCATCCGCTGCATAAATAATAGCATCCTGTTTTTCCTGAGATAGCTTACCCAACTTATAATTGCTGATCGCCGCACTTTTTTTGAGTACCGCGAACGCCTGAATGACCTCTAATGGCATTTTCTCCGAGCCAATCGGGAAATTTTCCTTACTGCGCTGTGTCTGCGCTCCCCACAAACGATCTGCCGGTACTTTGATTTCGCCCAACGTATCCTTTTCAATGCGGTAGTTCAACTCATTTCCTCCTCTTGGCCTATGTAATTCAGACAAAATATGGTGATCTTCTTTGCCTATTATACATTAAATTTCAAATGTTATCATATATTTTGCAAGCGCTTTTTTACGATAAGGTTAGAGGAGATAGAAGAAAAAATTCAGCTATAAGCTTGATTACCAGCCTCAGCTAATCGTGATGTTGCTTTTGGCATGCACTTCTTTTCTGCCCAGTAGCTTATTTAGTGCGTCGATATAAGCTTTAGCGCTAGCTTCCAAAATATCTGTACTAGTACCTCTTCCCAGTGCTGTGTACTCACCTTGCCTCAAAATAGCGTGAACTTCCCCCAACGCATCTTTGCCATACGTTACAGACTGGATGGAGTAATCCTCCAACTCCACCACTTCACCACTAGCCTTGTCAATCGCATGAAAAATCGCATCTACAGAACCATTACCCATCGCAACTTCATCAATTGATGTGCCATCTTGTTTATTCAACCGTATAGAGGCGACTGGAACCGACTGATTACCATAGGACACCTGAATAGAATTTAGTGTGTAAATTTGAGGTGAGGCATTGCGGCTTTCATCCATCAGGACAAGTAAATCCTCATCCAACACCTGTTTTTTCTTATCTGCCAAGGCTTTGAATTTGCGAAATGCAGCCTGAAGTTGTTCCTCTGTCAAAACATCAAACCCCATGTCCGCCAGTTTTTCCTTAAACGCATGACTTCCCGAATGCTTGCCTAATACAAGTTTACTGGTCTTCAAACCAATGCGCTCAGGGGACACGATCTCATATGTTGTACGCTCCTTCAGCATCCCGTCCTGGTGTATACCGGACTCATGTGCAAATGCGTTGGCCCCAACAATGGCCTTGTTCCCCGGTACCGACATTCCAGTACGCTTGCTTACCAGTCGACTGGTAGCATACAGCTCCTCCAAAACCAGACTCGTTTGTGCACCATAGAGATCGGTTCTCGTGTCAAGGGCCAGTGCGACCTCCTCGATAGGTGTATTTCCGGCTCGCTCGCCAATACCATTAATGGTACCTTCAAATTGATCTACACCGTTACGGATAGCTGCCAGCGTATTAGCTGTTGCCATCCCAAGATCATCATGACAGTGTGTGCTAAGCTGTATTTTTTCAATACCTGGTACTTGTTGTTTTACGATTCTAAACATTTCTCCAAACTGATCTGGCGAGGCATAACCTACGGTATCCGGTAAATTGACGACGGTCGCTCCAGCGCGAATTGCCATATCTACAACTTCACAAATAAAGTCCAACTCGGTACGACTGGCATCCTCTGCCGAAAATTCTACCTTGCTGAAATACTTACGTCCATAACGAATGGCAGCAGCAGCGGTCTCTAATACCTTCGCTTTATCCATTCGTAGCTTATGCTGGCGATGAATAGGTGAGGTAGCCAGGAACAAGTGAAGACAAGCGTCCTCCGCTCCCCGTAGAGCTTCTCTGACCGCATCTATATCCTGCTCTTTCGAGCGTGCAAAACCAACCAGTGTTGCTTGGGTGACCTGTTTGGCAATCTCCTGCATGCTGATGATCTCACCAGGTGAGGTTGCCGGAAAGCCGGTCTCAATCCGATCTACGCCTAATTTTTGAAGCTGAAGAGCGATTTCCACCTTTTCTGTGCTGGTTAAGCTAACTCCTGGTGATTGTTCTCCATCTCTTAACGTTGTGTCCAACACCCATATTTTGCGCATACAGATACCACCTTTGGTTTGATTTTAGGAGATGCTCAAAGTAGAAGGTTTATACATCATTTTATTCATCCGATCATCTGATGTTTAGGATTAAAAAAATTAGGAACTTCCCATATGCTTTTGCAGCTCCAGCTTGGTGCCGTCCAAATGCTGAATACTATATAACTCTGCAGCCTTACCATCCTGATCCAAGATCGCTTCATAAATTTTTTCATGCTGAAGTGTAAAATGATTTGGCATCGCCGGATCGGTAATCAGATTGCTCAGCGCCTTGCGAATAGCCTCTACAAAGCTGCGGTATACGTCCGTAAGCACCTTATTGCCTGTAGCTGCTGCAACAGCCAAGTGAAAAGTAATATCCGCATCCAAGTACCCATTCATATCTCCAGCAGCCAATGTCGCAGCTCGACGGTCCAGTGCCTCTCGCATCAAGCGTAAATCTTCGTCATTACGACGTAACGCAGCTAATCTGGCAATCTCCAGTTCCAGCACGCTCCGCACTTCATAAACTTCAATAATTTCAGCACGGCTTAGTCGGTAATCCAATGGTTCTTGAGAAGTCGTCGGTTGGCAGACAAAGGTCCCGTGTCCTTGCTTTTTCTCTAATAGACCGGCATGCACCAGTACGCTAACCGCCTCCCGAACTGTAGATCGCCCGACTCCAAATAGCTTCATAAGCTCGGGCTCAGTTGGAATCTTAGTGCCTACATTCCATTCACCAGCAGCAATTTTTCGTTGCAACTGCTCAGCCACTTCATCTGCAATTTGCTTGCGTTTAACAGCTTGAAAAGGCATCATTCCATGATTCATCTGATCATCTCCTGTTTCGTATCATACTATGACACATTGCTTTTCTGCAACCTTTTTCATAATCTTTCTTAGTGGTCTTGTAACTGGAGCCTTAGCAATCGAAAAAGCCTGCACCGTTCACCACGATGCAAGCTTATTTGGATAAAAAACATATTAAGATTTCGTTTTATTCGGAGTAACACAATACAGACGGCTGGTTGTTTCAAAAATATGTCCCGGAGCCAGTGCAATTAACCCGATGTCTTCCGCAGGCAAGTCTGGTCGATTCGGTGCATTGATCATGTTCATTTGCGGTTCAGGACAGATGAATTCCTGGTTCGCTTTGTTGTTCCAGATCATCCAGTGCTTATAAGCAGTGCCTACATCGTATACAAGGGTAGCACCTGTCTTACTGTGTGTGAGTTCCATATAGTTACGTCCATTTTGCGGAGCCGCCGTATAATGATTATCCATAGAGGCAAAATAAGGGCTAACTCCTGTTGTCTTCATCAGTTCCTCTTCCGGGGATAAAGGTTGGAACTGTCCAGTGGCCAACAACCGATCTGTCAGCTCACGCCGCTCACCGATCGTAACCTTAATCTTGTAATCCTCAGGCGAGCTATCAGGTACAAACGGTACCCGAATGGCTGTGTGAAAGGCAAACAAGTTGGGAATCGGCTGATCCCCCTCGTTATGGATCACATAACGCTGATGCAGGCCAAATTCGTCAAGGCTGTACGTCAGCTTCATCGTAAAGGTGAAGGGTAGATAACGGAACATAGGATGCCCTTCCCTTACATGCTGATTCATTACCACATAACTACCTTGCTCCCCGGAACCGTAATCCTCAACCTCCCACCGAACGGTGTGTAAAAAGCCGTGCAAATGGTTATGGGTAGCCTCTTCATTAATTGGCAGCTCATATGTAACACCATTCCACAGGAATTTTCCATCCTCATATCGATTCGGAGGGAATAAGAAAGGAATTCCGTAAACGGATGGGCTTTGCTTAAAAGCCTCTATGCTCTCAGCATCTGGCTCACGTAAAAAAGAATATCCCGTCTCATTGTCACGAAAAGAAATCAGATTTGCGCCGTTTCCTGGCAGGGCAACCGCTTCATATCGTCCAAATTTAAGACGAATCGCCGGTATTCCATAATAAAGATCACCAATTGCAGTATGCTGTTGTGTCATCAAAAATCCTCCTTGATGAAATGACGATGTTTAATGAAAGCGTTTAGCTTTTGGCTTGACTATACCATGTCCAGCAAAAAAATTCCACGTCCACGCAAAAAAACGATGCCCCGCAAGGCATCGTCCTTCACACATATTACACATAACGTCCCTGTTTGGGTACTGCCATGTGTTCAAAATTTCCAGCCAGCTTTTCCAACTGATCAGTCAGCTCGGTACCTTGCATGAAATGTCCATGCCCTGTAACTGCAATTGCAGGCTTTAAGCCTGCTAACATCCTCACTGACCGCTGTGCAGCTTGCCAATCTGTTGTAAAATACGCAGGCGGTCCGTGGATTTCTTTTTCCTGTAAAAGCACAGCCAAGGCCGATTCCTGCTTTACCGTGATAAAAGCATCACCAGCTACCATTAAGCGTCTCCGCTCATGAAAAAGCGATACATGACCAGGCGTATGTCCTGGTGTATGCAGCCACTTCCAACCAGGGGCGCCGGGGACACTACCATCTTGGGGCAAGGAGGTGATGCGATCATCGAGATCTATAGCATCATTGGGGTACAAGAAGGAAATTCCCGACATCAAGCCTCCCCCAACACTAGGGTCAGGTTTTTGATAATCTTTCATTCCCGTTAAATAAGGTAATTCCAAAGGGTGTGCATAAACAGGTGTACCCCAATGCTGAACCAACTCAATAACCGAACCTACATGGTCAAAATGACCGTGAGTAAGCACAATAGCAACCGGAGGACCCGTAAACCGTTCTTCAGCTAGGCGTATAATCGAGTCTGTGAATCCTGCCATCCCCGTATCCACCAGCACCCAGGATCGACTTCCCGGCTCTCCGATAAAACACACATTTACAAACAGCGTCCGTAAGCTCAGGAGATCGGGAGCAGCCTCTTCATTTGCCGTCATTCCTTCGGTGAACAGATGATTTGCCAAAGCTTCACCCTCCTATTCACATGGAATTTCCTGTTATACTCGACCTTTAGGCTTCCCCCATGTCAGCAGATTATGCGGACACTGCTAAATATAATCCGCTTGTCACGAAAATAGACCATGTTTACATTACTCGGGTAATTTACTCCATGCCGCATCCAGCAAATAGTCGAAAAGATCATCGTTCTCTTCAATCCAGCTATCCATCTGTAGCATCTCTTCCTCCAAGCGTGGCTCTCCTGCAAAATGGAGACTATAATCCCACTCCTTTCCCTTTTTACTGTGGAAGGTGATTTCATATATAGAACTCTGTCCGTCTACTCCAAATACCACTTGGCCTAAATATGCACCGTTCTCATCTCTAGTCATTTGCGCCTGCTGAATATGTACTTCTTTCAATTCCTGAGAAGAATTTTGCTCCGTCATTTATTTATCCGCCCTTTCATTTTCACTAAAAAGTACCAAAACTGATTTGTGAACCTTTTCGTTACATTGTACAATATATAAGCTATGTGTGGAATTTGCAAAAAAACTGTGCGAATTACCCTATTCTTATTTGAGGCTTTTTCGTGAAATGGAGGAAAGTTACATGTCAGATTTTCAACAAAAATTGCAGAAATATGCGGAATTAGCCGTTCGAGTGGGCGCCAATGTCCAACCTGGGCAGACACTTATCGTTCATGCGCCAATCTTGTCCGCCGAACTCGTACGACTTATCGTTAAATCAGCGTATACTGTCGGAGCTAAGCTGGTAAAAGTAAAATGGAGTGATGAGACGGTTACCCGATTACAGTATGAACTAGCTCCTGATGAAACTTTTAATATTGCTCCCAAATGGTACGCAGCCGAAATGACTGAAGAAGTCGAAAATGGCGCTGCAGTGCTCCATGTCATTGCCGAGAATCCTGATTTGCTTCAAGGGATTCCGTCCAGCAGAATTACCGCTGCTCAGCGTGTGCGATCCCATGAGTTACGTCAATACCGTGAATACCAAATGGCTGACAAGTTTAGCTGGTCTCTGATTGCTTATCCTTCAGCAGAATGGGCAGCCAAAGTATTCCCTGATCTGCCAGCTTCCGAGCAAATGGATAAACTGTGGGAAGCCATTTTCAGCACTGTACGTGTGGATCTGGACAACCCTGTGGAGGCGTGGAATGAGCATTTGAAAACCCTCTCCAGCAAAGCTGATATTTTAAATTCCAAACGCTATAAAAAGCTGCATTATCTGGCGCCAGGTACAGACCTCACTATCGAACTGGCAAAAGACCATCTATGGGTAGCAGCCGAAAGCGTCAACCAACAGGGACATACTTTTGTAGCCAACATGCCTACTGAAGAGGTATTTACTGCTCCACTTAAAACGGGAGTAAACGGTAAAGTCAGCAGCACCAAGCCACTCAGCTACAGTGGCAATATCATCGACAACTTCTCACTGACCTTTGAAAATGGTCGTATTGTCGAAGTACAGGCCGAGACTGGTCTGGAGACTCTCCAGCATCTCGTAGAAATGGACGAAGGTTCACACTACCTGGGCGAGGTTGCGCTCGTGCCTCATAAGTCACCGATCTCTGATAAAAATATTTTATTCTACAATACATTGTTTGATGAAAATGCCTCTAACCATCTGGCTATCGGTAATGCTTATGCATTCAATCTTAAAGGCGGTAAGGATATGACTCAAGAGGAGTTGGCTGCCAACGGTCTGAACTCCAGTCTGACTCACGTCGATTTTATGATTGGTTCAGGTGAAATGGATATCAACGGTGTTACCGAAGACGGTACTGAGGAACCGATCTTCCGTAAAGGAAATTGGGCGATTTAACACGGTAAAAAAGGCTCTCACCGCTTCATGCGAGAGAGCCTTCTTGCTTCATCTTTAAGTTATGTTACATACATTTACAGTGTATTAATCCAATAATTCGCTGCAAGTCCAAATACGATTTGTACTATGCTGATGATGAAAAAGACAATAAAGCAGCTTACAACTCTTCGATTAATGGTTTGATGTAAGGATAAAGATGATTTCACATAAAACATGCTGCCTAATATCCCCAAACACAGACCAAAGATACCTGCAAATAGCCACCCTATAACCAAGCTGACTACGACAAAAGCCCAGCTCCAGCCCGGAGCTTTACTTACTGGAACATAAGGTTGATTGGACCCAAGATATATACCGTCCACAGCTAAATCTGCTTTGTTGCCAATGACCACAACATTCACAGCTTTCTCCTTCAATCGAATTGGAAAATCAATCAAGTTCAAAAATGCGTTCTGGCTTTTCACCTTCTGCTCGCTACCATTCACAATAATTTTTCCTCCGGTAAAGCCACGCTTGTACTCAATACTATATTGAATACCTTGGTCTTCTACATTCCATTTGGCCATCGCTAAACCCCTCTCAAATTTTAGGTAATTTTCTAATTATGTACCATGAAAATCATACCATAAGCCGCAAGTTAAATAATGGAAAAAGGCCGCTTATCAGCGACCTTTGAATCTACTTATTTCGTATGTGATTAGTTTCTATGTCCAATTTTAGTCTTGTAGGCAACTGAATACTGATCAGCCGCTAAAATCGCATCAAGCACATCATCCGCTGTAACAGCAAATGGTAAATTGTGAGCGGTTTCGCCTTCTTTGGTAGCAGCCTGAGCTACTCGGTACAAATCCTCTCGGGAAGCTCCCTGCAGCTTAATGTCTTCCAGCGTAACCGGCAGATCGAGTTTTAGGTAAAAATCAATATACCGCTCCACCTCAGTTAAAGGTCTTTTTTCCAAGGCAAGCTGTACTAAGGTGCCAAAAGCTACTTTTTGGCCATGCGTCAGGTGATGAATGTCTCCTTCGAGTACGGTAAAACCATTGTGAATGGCATGTGCACCTGCCAAGCCGCCACTTTCAAAGCCCAAACCGCTTAGCAATGTATTGGCTTCTACCACCGCTTCAAGCGCTGGTGTAACGACTTTGCGCTTCACAGATTCATAAGCTTGCAGTCCGTAATCGAAAAGAACCTCCTCGCACTTGGACGCAATGGCTTCTGCCGCCAAGGTTGGCAAGCCGCCAGCCATAGTTGTAGCACGAGCTTCAATGACTGCACGGGCTTCAATCCACGTTGCCATGGCATCCGCAATACCTGAGGAGAGGAACAAAGGCGGTGCCTGAGATATGACCTTCGTGTCAACCAGGATTAAGCTCGGATTTTTACTGAAAAAGGTATAGGTATCAAATGCACCCTCATCCGTGTACAAAACAGATAGAGCACTGGTAGGGGCATCTGTAGAGGCGGTTGTTGGAACAATCACCACCGAGGAACCGAGTAGCTCATTAACGGCTTTGGCGGTATCCAGTGTTTTACCGCCACCTACACCAATGACAATATCGACCTGGCCGCTTCGTCCCTCATCAGCAATACGGTTTACTTCATTTTTGGATGCTTCTCCTTGAAACTCAACCTTTATAGCAGTGATATCAGCCTGCTCCAGACTTTTGACCACTCGATCGGCTGCAATCTCCCAAACCAGCTTGTCCGCAATAACCAAAGCCGTATGGCCTAAAGGCTTAACATATTCACCTGTTTTATCAATCACATTTTTCCCTTGCACATATTTACCTGGACTAATAAATACTTTTTCGCTCATCATTCAACTCTCCCTTCCATGTTTGTACAATCTCTATTATACGGCTGAAAGGGCACACATCTCAATTTCAAAGCCAAAATCTTCTATCATTTGATGATCAGCGGTAACTTCTTGGCCTGCTGTCGTTAAATAATCTCCTACAAAAATCGAATTTGCTGCATAAAGGGCTAGCGGTTGTAATGAGCGTAAATTCAATTCCCTTCCGCCTGCGACGCGTATTTCTTTGGATGGACAGATGAACCGAAACAGTGCCAACACCTTTAAAGCTTGGATCGGCGAGATCCGCTGTGCTTCTCCCAAAGGGGTTCCGGGGATTGGATTCAGGAAATTAATCGGAATAGAGTCGGCATCCAACTCTCGTAAGGCATAAGCCATTTGAACGATTTCCTCATTCGTCTCCCCCATACCGATAATAACGCCAGAGCATGGAGACATTCCGTGTGATTGAGCCATTTTCACAGTTTCGATGCGTTGGTCATATGTATGTGTGGTCGTAATCGAGGGATAGTTGGCTTTGCTTGTATTTAAATTATGATTGTAACGGTGTACCCCAGCATCTGCCAATCGCTGTGCTTGATCTCCCTTGAGAATCCCCAAGCAAGCGCAAATTTTGAGCGGCATGGTACGACTAATTTCTTGTACAGCATCAATCACCTGATCCAGTTCCCGATCTGTCGGACCTTTACCGGAAGCTACAATGCAATATGTCCCCGCTTTTCGTGCTAGGGCTTCCCTTGCCCCAGCCAACAATGATTCCTTATCCAGCATACTATACTTGCTGACAGGTGCCGTAGAAACGATGGATTGTGAGCAATAACCACAATCCTCCGGGCACAGACCACTTTTGGCGTTCATGATCATATTGAGCTTTACTTTTTTTCCGTAAAAATGATGCCTTACCTGAAATGCAGCTTGCATAATCGGTAATATTTCCACATCGTCCGCTTCCAGTACCGCCGTGCCTTCTTCCAGCGTCAGATTGCTGAAATGTATTGCTTTTTCAGCTAATGAGTCCCAATTTACAGCCTTATTGAATAAATTCATACTTCATCCTCCCTCATTTAGATGGTTATGTAAGCAGATGAGATTTTTACCGTAAGGAAATCCACTCTATTGTCAACTTAATAATTATGTATTAGGTTGACAATAACACAGATATCATATCAATTCACATCCTTTATGTAAAGAAGACAAATTAAAAAGCGACCCCACATCATTAAAGGTCGCTTTCCATATTTATTCCATTATGAGACTCCTGCTTCCTCCACGATGATAGGCTGTTTGATTAGCCGAATACGTGAAATCCGCTTGTTTTCAACTTCTTCTACAATGAACATACATCCTTCAAACACTACAGACTGACCTGGCTGTGGAGGGATAACCTCTACATGTGAGTAAAGCCAGCCCCCTACTGTATCATAATCCTCATGATCAAGATCTAGCCCGAAACGATCGTTCACTTCATCAATTAATAACATACCGTCAATGGAAAATTCCTCGTCATTAATCTGCTCACAACTCGGACGTTCTTGGTCGAACTCATCCTGAATTTCACCGACGATTTCTTCCATAATATCTTCTAATGTTACCATACCCGATGTGCCACCGTATTCATCAATCAAAATTGCAATTTGCGTCTTGCTACGCTGCATGCGTTTGAGCAGATCACTAATTTGCGTTGATTCAGGAACAGCAAGAATCGGGCGAATCATCGTACGGGTATCCAGCGTGTTCGCACGTAGAAGATCTTTAATATGGATAAAGCCGATAATATGGTCCTTATCTTCGGCGCAGATTGGATAACGGGTTCTCATGCTTTCCGTTGCAATCGCGAGATTTTCTTCTGTGGACTCATTACTGTATAAACAGATCATCTCCGTGCGCGGAATCATGATTTCCCTGGCGGTCGTGTCGGCAAAATCAAATATATTATCAACAAGCGCCAATTCCGTATTATCAATTAGTCCGCTCTTATTGCTTTCTTTCATCAGAATGCGTATTTCATCCCCCGTATGCGCGGAATCATCATATTCGGATACCGGCTCCAGACGGAATAAACGCAACAGGCTGTTCGCCATTCCATTCAACGCCCATATGAATGGATACATCAACTTGTAAAACCAAGTCATCAGCATGGCCGAATACAGTGTAATAGTCTCAGATTTACGAATAGCTATCGTTTTGGGTGCCAATTCACCCAACACAATATGCAGAATCGTAATGACAATAAATGCAATCACCACGGCAGTACCGTGTACGTATACCGCTCCCAAGCCAACGGCAGTAAATATAGGCTCAATCAAATGTGCGATGGCCGGCTCTCCGATCCATCCCAGTCCCAACGATGCTAAGGTAATACCCAATTGGCAGGCAGACAAATAAGCGTCCAAATTGTGTATCATATTGGCGGCGTATACGGCCTTTTTATTGCCCGCCTCCACCAAGGTTTCGATACGGCTGCCCCTGACCTTCACCATGGCAAATTCCGCAGATACAAAAAATCCATTCAATAATACTAATGCAAAAACAATAATTAAGTTAAACATACTCGGTAAAGGGTCACTCAATATGCTCCCCATCAGCCGTCATTACGGCAGACAGGCGCACCTCCTTCGGATATTTTCATCATAGACAGAACGATAACACATCATAAGCAACGTCAACTTCCCAACACATTCACCCCTTCCGGCTTCCATAAGCCATATTCCGCATAAATGTTTAAATCATTCATCAGCTTATATTTAATTATATAACTATACTCTATACAGTCAAACTACAAGCAATGTCAGAAAAATCAATCCCTCTATCATTTAGGTCGAAAAGCTCTCATTTTCGCCTCTTACCACCAAGAAAGCAACTATATTTGAGAAAGAATATAAACAAAATACATCCCCTGCCGTCTGGCAGAGGATGTAAACTCATATATATGAAGGCATCAGCGAACCGGAGATCCGCCCGGGTTCCCGATGACGCCGGGATATTGGTACAACAATGGCTCATCAAAAGTTGCATAATCCAGGTTTAACATCAGCAGAATGGTCCGTTTGCCTGTCGCCGGATCACTAATAATAATGTGGTCCCGACCTGCTGCTTCCAGAATGCCTTTGAATATTTTAGCATTCCATTCTCGGTTATTTTCATAGGTCATATAAAAAGTTCCCGTTTTGCCCAAGTTCAAGCGTAAAATATTCTCGATGTATGATTGCTCGTATTGAGGAGTCTGAACCTGCACTACCGTACCCGTTGGTGTCATAGGGCTGCCACTACTTACTTGAGGTGGAAAGCCAGTCATAGGTTGCATGGTTCCGGCTGGAGCCATTCCTCTTGGCCATTCGGGATATCCATTGCCGGAAGCATAAGATACGGGACGGTAAGCTTGCTGTGAAATCATTTAAATTCCTCCTAAAATGGTTTTAATTTTTAAATTCTTCAAGCCATCCTGAAAGGTGTCTAATATACATTAGGACAGTCCTGTGCAGTCGGGCTAAAAAAGCAATGGGCTTTAAAACGTCCGGTATTGGTCTGGTTATACCAGGTACCCGGGCAGTCTCCAGCCGGTCTGAAAAACCATAATGCATTGGATGCTGGACGTATTTTTTCACCATTGATTACACGCTGGGCAAGTCGAATGTCCCGATCACGGGCCCTCTGATAAAAATACCCCTTCTGAGTAGCCTCAAAACCTCCAGGGCTTTGAAACACCATGTCATTCATGAGGCGTATCCCTTGGAAATCTAGGCAATTGGCTAAAATTCGGTTCACACCGACATTGCCAACCATGAGCATTCCAGACTCGCCTTCACCTTCAGCCTCAGCCCGCATCAGCCGGGCGAGGGTCCTCACATCCTCTGAGTTGGTCTTGATTACAGCCACCGCGTCCCCTCCTTGCTTCTCCTTCACATACCCTATCCTATGGTACAAATGCCCAATAGGTGACAGTCCAGAAAATAAAAAAATAGCCCCAAGAATGGGACTACTCATTTAGGCTTTTATCATGGCTCGTAGATCATCTTACGCGTCATGCCACCATCGACCACTAGATTCGTGCCTGTTACAAAATCATTGCCGGGTTGTGTTAAATACAGACAGGCTCGTGCGATGTCTTTAGGGGTCCCTACTCGCCCAGCCGGATGCTGTTGATGGTCTTCCGCACGCAATTGCTCGTAATCCCCGGTTTCAATCCATCCTGGACTAATACAATTGACCTGAATCCTATCCTTTCCTAGCGATATGGCCATCGCGTGTGTAAGGGCGGCTATGGCTCCTTTGGATGCTGCGTAGGCTTCTGTGTCCGGCTCTGACATGAAAGCTCGTGTAGAGGTCATATTAACCACTGAGCCCCCTTCTGCGTTTCGCTTCATTACCTTAGCCGCTTCTCTGGTTGCAATAAAACAACTGCGTACGTTTGTATTCAGAATGTCATCCCATTCTGCTACGGTTAACTCATATGGAGATTTCCATCTGGATACGCCTGCATTGTTAATCAACGTATGAATTGTACCGTATTCTTCTTCCGTGGCACGGATCAGCGCTACAATATCTGCTTCCTTACGCACATCACAAGGAATAAAAATAGCCTGATGACCCTCGTTCCGGGCTGCTGCAGCGGCTGCGGCGCCCTCTTCCTCATTGTAGTCAGCAAATACAACTTTGGCACCCTGAGCAGCATAGGCAAAAGCGACCTCTTTCCCGATGCCATGCGCCGCTCCTGTTATAATAACAACTTGTCCTTCAAATGACACGACTTATTCCTCCTCTGAACTACTCTGTTTTAGTATATATGTACCAAAATGTGCCGTACAAGAAACATTCACAGCCCCCTACCCTGGCTCCTCGCAGAAGGCTGTAAATGAGCATGAATGTTTTTGACTGAATCCTACATTTTAACCTGCTCCAAGCTATAACGATTAAGACGCTGAAACCCGATATACCTTTTACCTTGAAAAGTAAGCCGTCCCTCATCCCCTTCAGCACATTGACCATATTCTTCCCCTGATACCTTGAACTCCATCCGGTCGCCACTCTCCACTTCAAAGGTTACATAATAGAAAGTATAGGTACGACTCCCTTGTTCCTCTTGGCGCCTCTGTTGGAGATGTGTCCTTCTGGCCGTAATGCGGGAACCCACCGTCAACACAGGCTGCCGCTTGTTCCGGCTCCATTCCATGACTTCCCTGCCCGCAGACAACACGACAATACCCAACACAACTACGAAAAATACGGGCAATACCGTACCCAGCCAATCGAACATCCATAATGACTCAAATCCCATGCACCGCACTCCTCTCCGCCAGGCATTCCACAGGGAAACCACTGGGCATCCTGACCTGCCTCAAGCCTTCTATAACAGTATATGTATGTTGCTGCCCAAATTTGATAGCAACCCTCAAGAACGCCAAGAGCCTCCACGGATTAATCCGGGAGGCTCAAGATATGGCGATATCAGAATGGCTCATCGATTTACACATGTACAAGCTGGAGATAACGTTGTGTTTCATCCAGAACTTCATGATCTTCTTCTTCGGCGTAACGCTCTGCGCATTGCTTGCAGTCCTCTTCCGTCGTGCAACCGTAGGCATCCTGACAAGTGTAGCAAAATTGAAGGTAGTATTGGGTTAACATATGATCCTGATTCGCTCTCATGATTATCACTCCTATCGTTGTTTACAGGTTTAGTATAACAGTGGCTCATTTGTTAGTTTGTGATTTTTTTCACATGTTGTCGTATAAAATTTAAATTTTTTAAAAATAAAACGCCCTGGGAAGACATCCCAGGGCAATCACCTTTATCGTGATTACAAAATTCTCCAGTTCGCACCACCATCTGTTGTTTTTAACAGCAGTGATTTCTTGTCGTCGAGTCGTTCCAAAAGCAGCCAACCTACCGATGAAGAAGCAAAACGCAGCTTGACTGATCGTGGGTAGTCTTTTAGCTTCGAAGGCAGCACCTTGTTGCCTTTGAGACTTGTCCACGTCTTGCCTCCATCTATTGTACGGCTCATTCCGTTTACGGTTATAACCCATCCTTCTTTATCGCTTAGAAAGGTACGCCCAGGAGTTATAGAATTATTATTGCTACTCAGACCCAATGGCACATCATTCCATTGTGTTCCTGTATTATTCGTAAACAGCCCGTTATATTTGGTACCGTTATCCCCATAGCAGAAAACCGGAATCCAGTATGAGGAACTGTTACCTTTAAGAGACTGCTGAGCTTCTGCCTTAGCCTGAGGGCACCCTTGCATGCTGTTAGCGACTGAAGTCCACGTTTTCCCTTGATTCGAAGTTTTATACAATTTCACGCTATTGTCCACGTTAATCGCCACAAAACCCTGATTGTTGGAAGAAAAGCTCATTCCCGCCATACTGCCTTGATCGGGTAAACCTGAGCCTGATTTGTTGGAAGTCATACCAGAACTTTGCGCAACTTTATTCCACGTGGCTCCTCCGTCCGTGGTGTGATACAACATTTTTTGTTGATCCTGCTCATTCAGTTTTGTATAAGCCATGATCCAGCCTGTGGTTGGATTTACATATTGAATCGAGCTTACATGGTCTCCGCTAGGTAGCGCTGAAACATCCCAGCTCTGCCCTCCATCTGCCGTTCTTAGAATGACTGTTGCTGTTTGGTCCAGATTTTGGCGGACGACCCAACCGTGACGTGAATCTGTGAAACTGATATCCTTGCCATATTCAAGCTTGTCTTGAAATTGGACGTTTTCAGAAGGAGAAATATTATTCCATGTTTTCCCACCATCATGGGTATCATAAAGTCGAAGCTCATTATGGGTAACTCCCCAAACCAACCCTTTATTGTTATCGATTAAATGAAAATCCGCGATTCGTGTCTGTACTACATATTTGGCGTTTGGATCGCCAGCCTTTGGGGTTACCGGCGGATTAATAGTTATCGTTTGTCCCTGGTCATCTGGTTCCTCAATCGGAGGTTTAGTTACAGTTTTTGGGGGTTCAGCAGAACAGGCAGTTAGCAGGATGCCCGTCAATAGCATTACTCCTCCCAAGAGCGCACGCCAGCGCAGTTTCATATCAAAATCCTCCCTCGATGGCATGCGGTAATCACGTGCCAAAAGCTTATCTGAAACAGAATTATACCATAAACACCCCTATGTGACACTTTTCGCGTAATGACAAAAAAAACCGGCTCCTTCACAAAAGTGAAGAATGCCGGCTTTTTTCATACTAATATTGTTAGGATTTATGATTCAACAAACTTTTGTGATATCCATAGAAGAAATAAATCAGTAATCCAAGCAGTAGCCACACGATAAATCCGATCCAGGTGCTGATATGAAGCTGAAGCATCAGACCGATGCAAACCAAAGCACTCAGTAGCGGAAGTAACGGAACCCATGGTACGGTAAACCCTCTTTTTAAATCTGGTCGTGTCTTCCGCAAAACGATGACCCCAACCGAAACTACAGCAAAAGCGAACAGGGTTCCAATACTCGTCAAGTTGGTCAGTGCATGTAACGGGAACAAACCACTTGCCAATGCGATAATGCTACCCACCAGCCATGTGCTTCGAATCGGTGTTTGAGTTTTGGCATTTATCTTAGAAAGAAAAACGGGTAAAAGACCATCTCGTGACATAGAAAAAATTAATCGTGTCTGGCCGTACAACAGCACCAGCAAAACGGTCGTCATCCCAGCAATCGCACCAACTGAAATTAATCCAGCTACAAAATCCTGATGAATAAAGCGGAGAGCAAACGCAACCGGATCACTAACGCCCAACTGCGTATAAGGTACCATTCCCGTTAACACAACTGAAACGGCAATATACAATATCGTGCAGATCGCTAAAGAGGAAATAATGCCGATGGGCATGTTCCGTTGCGGATTGCGTACCTCTTCAGCAGCAGTTGAGATAGCATCAAAGCCTAGATAAGCAAAAAATACGATTGCCGCAGCACTCAATACACCAGAAAATCCATAAGGCAAGAACGGTGTCCAGTTGGCAGGCTTAACATAAAAGATTCCAATTCCAATAAATAGCAGTACGACCCCGACTTTGACACAAACCATAATGAAATTGAATCGGACCGTTTCCTTGGCTCCGAGACTAAGCAACAGTGTGATGAGCATGATGATGCACACCGCTGGCAGATCAATAATGGTCCCCTTGGTCGAATCGAAGGCTGCGGTTAAAGCTAACGGTAGATGTATATCAAATCCGGCCAGCAAGCCTTGAAAGTAAGCAGACCAGCCACTACTCACAGAGGCGGCCGCCACTCCATATTCCAGAATCAAGTCCCAACCTAGTACCCAGGCCAGAACTTCTCCAAAAACAATATAACTATATGCATAAGCGCTCCCAGCCGCGGGAACTGTAGATGAAAGCTCTGCATAGCACAAGGCTGCCAATACGCAGGCAATCCCTGCAATAACAAAAGAAAGCATCAAGCCGGGACCTGCATTTTCTGCTGCTGCCTTGCCAGTAATAACAAAAATCCCTGTCCCGATGATGCATCCTACTCCTAGCATGGTGAGATCAAAAGGCCCCATTGTTCTCTTTAAGTGACCTGTAGATCCGCTTTCCTCGTGCGAGAGCAGTCCTGTTTTTTTTCGAAATAAGTCCATATTCCTAATCCTCTTTCCATAATTTCATGCGTCAATATCGGTGCTGCAACGCTTTAGTGCATGTTCTTATCATTCGATTAATTATTAGCGAGCTCGCCTTTGAAGTCAAGGAAAAATGTCATATTTCTTTGCGGTGGGTTAGTATATAGGGTACACTAAGTTGGAAAGATAAATTTTTAAGTAATATCCCAAAATGAAAAGGTATACAACCCGAGAAGGAGATGAGGATTTTATGAGCTTAAAACCTTACAAACGAAGTAGAGTGGCTATTGTCGGCATGGGAGCGGTTGGCACAACAACCGGCTACACCCTGCTGCTGCGCCAACGCATGCAAGAACTTGTCTTTATTGATGTCAACGTCAAAAAGGCGAAGGGGGAAATGCTCGATATGAATCATGGGCTTCCTTTTCTCGGCGGTGTCAAAGTATGGGCGGGTGATTATGAAGACTGCCGTAATGCAGATATCATCATTGTTGCAGCGGGAGCTTCACAAAAGCCGGGAGAAACACGTATTGATCTGCTTAAACGTAATGCCGAAATTTTTGAAAGTATTATTGATAATATCATCAAGGTCAATACACATGGCATTTTGCTGATCGCAACCAATCCAGTGGACATTCTCTCCTACATCTCTTGGAAACGCAGTGGTTGGCCTTCAAGCAGAGTCATTGGATCAGGAACGTTGCTGGACAGCGCACGCTTCCGCTATCTGATCGGGAAGCAAAAGGGCATCGATCCACGAAGCATCCACGCCCATATTATTGGAGAACATGGTGACTCTGAGTTACCTGTATGGAGCACAGCCAACGTGGCTGGAACTCCACTGGAGTTGGACGAAGGAACGAAAAATGAAATTTTTGAGAATACGAAGAATGCTGCCTATGAAATTATAGATGCCAAAGGCGCTACATCCTACGCCATCGGGCTGGCTCTTGACCGTATCGTAGCCGCTATTCTCGGAGACGAGGGGTCGGTACTTAATGTGTCCACCCTGCTGGAAGATTATAACGGTGTATCTGACGTTTATTTAGGTGTTCCAAGTATCGTGGATCACAATGGAGTACGTGAAATTTTGGATCTTCCGCTCAATGACGAGGAACGTGCAAGGTTGGTTCAATCTGCGGACAAGCTGAAAGATCAAATTAGTAAAGTGCATATGTAATTCAGTAAGTCAAGAATATAAAAGCTAAACAAAAACGGACCTCCACAGCGGATACATCCGTTGTGAGGTCCGTTTTTTTATAATATAATTCCGTTCGTTTGTCGCCCTGCTATGCGTTCCAAATTACCAAGGTGGTGTATCGCCATCCATACCCTCATTTTCATGTTGCCGTTTCTCTTTGAGCCGCTCAGCCACCGTTTCAAAGGATTCAGGTTGTAGCAGCTCAATCGGAGAAAATCCCTTTTCAAACGTAAATGCATCACCTTCAATAATAAGTGCATATCTATCATGAAGTTTCGTGATATGCAGCTTGGCACCAAAGTCGGATAGTAACCCACGCACAGCCGTATCATCCAGTTTGAAACGAACTTCAATTTCCGGTTTTAGCTCGACAATATGCTGCGCAGCTTCTACGACCTGAAGAGGTTCCCATTTTCCTTGCAGATCCCGTTTTTCGCTGGCCGCCCACAGCTCCAGATCGCGCTCTTCCTGCTGTCTTTCCTCATTAGATGCATCCGGCCATTTGGTTTCTACATAGTTCTGAACAAAGCCCATGACATGCTCATTAACGATTTCCGGCATGGATTGCTCATAAGTGACGAATTTCAAAAAATCTTCAAAATACCGCGCATGCGAAGACTGATGTATTTTAAGCTCCCACTCATCGTTCATACCCTCCTCCAGCATGTAGGGATACATGATGGATTTCATATTACGGGCTGAAATGGCCATTTCGACCTCACTGACCAGGCTGCTTTCAGTAATTCGTGCAATTTTGGGTTCAAAATCACATTTGAGTACAAAAATAAACGGGTCGTCAGAGTGGGTATTTAATGTAGCCTGTACAATGATCAGTGCTCCACCTCGTACCGCGCTTGTATCCAGGTACATCCGCACCAGGTCATCACATGCATTTTTAAAATCTTCCTTATCCTCTGCTGCTCGTAGTCGAGCGAACATATTGAAATTCGGATTACTGCTCAGCTCATGTTCCGGTTCAACGATAAAGCGGCCGATTTTAGTCGGTGCCTGCTCTGTGCTTGGATTTTTTTCAACCTTTCGCTTGCTAATGCGAGCAAATTCCCCGTCCAGAAATTTTTTGACATCACTCTCATCGTAATCATAGTCATCCATTGTAGCATAATGCTTGTAGGACTTACCGCCTTGTCCTTCTTTCCCGTCTACCTGAATCACAAAAAAAGATAAAAAGTCCACTTGAAAGTTCATTTACGTTCTATACGCTCCTTTTCAGGCATGTACGCGTAATTATATCACTATGATTTTAAAAGGTACATCGGATTCAGATTCTGGTAGATAATAGACACGTAATAGTTAACATAATATTTATTATGTAATTTTGTTTTTTTATTTGGATATCCCATCCAATTTGTAAATATGTAGTGCTCCACCCCTTTTCTATTCTAATCCGCTTTTTTTGCATGATTGACTATTTCCTTTTCTATTCTCTATTTTATTCAGGGATTACAAAAAACATTTGACTAAATAGCAGTATATTTATTATATTATCTATTATTATATAGACAAATTATAATTTTGTTTATAAAAATATTCAAAGAAATACTCTGAAAATAAGAAAGGAGAGTTTGTTGTTGTTTAAAAATCCATATATAAGGACCATTATTGCCTCCAATGCGTTGCTAAATTTGGGCATCTGGGTGCGGAACTTTGCCATACTGTTGTATGTAACAGATCTGACCCATAATGATCCTGTATACGTATCGCTCATTTCGGTCGCTGAATTTGCGCCTATCTTTCTGTTTGCCATCATTGGAGGTACATTTGCAGATCGTTGGCGGCCTAAACGGACAATGGTTAGTTGCGATCTGCTGTCGGCCGCGTCTATTTTTATCGTGTTGCTCGCATTGTGGTACGGGTCATGGCAGGTGCTCTTGCTATCCACTTTCTTCTCGGCCATTCTATCTCAATTTTCTCAGCCATCTGCGATGAAAATATTAAAGCAGCATGTAGCACCAGAACAGCTCCAGGGAGTGATGGCTCTTTTTCAGTCTCTCATGGCATTATTTATGGTTATTGGTCCTGTCGTCGGTACATTTATTTATCAACACTTTGGAATTTTCTCTTCATTGTCTATAACAGGAATGTTGTTTCTTATCTCTGCGCTTGTTCTAACTCGTATCCCACAAGATGAGCAAGTAATTGAGATAGATCGACCAACTCATTTCATTGAAGAGCTTAAAGAAGGAATACGTTATGTATGGAATAACCGTACACTTCGCACGCTTGGAGGAACATTTACCATAATTGGGCTGGCGGTCGGACTTATTCAACCATTAATGGTTTTTGTAGCTATCGAGAACCTTGGACAAGATAAGGAATTTTTACAATGGCCGTTAATGGCGAACGGAGCGGCTATGCTGTTGGGCGGCGGTCTGATTATGGGGGTTGCCAAAAAAGTTCAGCCGCAATTGCTGCTGGCGGCTGGACTTCTGGTCAGCACACTGACAACCTTTGGAGTCGGATGGTCGCACAATATTGTGCTGACAATGGCATTGCAAGTACTCAGCGGTCTATTTTATCCTTGCATTCATATTGGTATCAACACGATGATGATGAAAAATGCCGAAGCTGCTTTTATCGGCCGCGTCGGTGGTGCCCTCTCTCCCCTGTTCTCGGGGATGATGGTCGTGGGTATGAGCATCGGCGGTACACTCAAACGCGAATCCTCCCTGAACACCGTATATACCGTGAGTGCCGGTTTATTTTTACTGGGAGCGATGCTGTTGTTACCATTGCTACGTGACAGGCAGCCTGTACAAGCTGTCATAGCCGATGATTCTGAATAACACCACAAGAAACCGCCCTTGGTAGATATGGGACTGACCCCCATTTGTGAGACAGGGATCAAAACACCTTTCAAGTTTAAGCAACCAGTCGCCTGTAATCTACT
>NZ_JAAMNS010000018.1:0-137950 GCF_011066175.1 Paenibacillus sp. EKM211P | reverse complement strand
TGCTGCCAATCCGATATCCGTTAACGCGGTGAATGTGAATGGAAAGTTTATAGCAACTGATGTTTCACCTATTATTAAGGACGGGCGTGTTTTGGTCCCTATACGCACGCTTGCTTCACTTGGAGTGACCTATCAATGGGATAGTAAAAGTCAATCTGCTCTCATCCCAAAAGGCAAAGATCAAATTAAGCTGACGGCTAACAAAAAAGAAGCATTTAAAAATAACAAAGCGATTCAGGTTGATGTGCCGGTACAAGTGACTCAAGGAAGGATATTGGTGCCTATCCGTTTTGTGTCGGAGAATTTTGGTTACAAGGCAAGCTATGAGAAGCTTCGGTCTATTCTATTTATTCAAGACAGTAACTATAAGGTAGACCAAGAGAGCTTAGAGGCAGAAGATTTACAAGCCGCTCGTCAGGCTGCTATATCGTTGCCGATTCAATTTTCTTTCAAATCGCTTTCTTCTTTAGAAAAACCGGGGGCTAATAAAGAATACAATTATATTTTCCCAAGAGGAGATTCTTCCAGATACATGTATGGAAATAATGTTGGTAATACGGTAGTTGAAGTTAAAGATGGAGTGGCCAAGGCAGCCTGGCAATTTACTGTATCCACGGGGCTGGAAGATATTGCATCAAGTGCTGGAAAGAGACCTAGCTATAATTACGTCGAATGGGTAACTGATATTATGATGTTTAATGATGAAAATGGGAATATTAAAGCTGTATACAAAGATGATAAAGGTCAACAAAAAGATCTCACTGCAAAGGCGAAATCCTATACAGATATTATCCAACCTATTCCTAATGAGACGAGAAAACAATAGCTACTACTGAATCGGTTTATTTAAGGACGTCCTTAGCAAGGGACGTTCTTTATTTTGCTTTTAGATCCAAAACATAAGCAACGATAGACTAATAGTGAATTTCATATGATTGGAGGCTAGTTTGGATATGAAGCAAATTCTTACTTTATCTATGCTTACTTTAACTATGCTCTTAACATTTGCTATTCCGCTTTTTGCTGCACCGTCGATTCAATTGGTGATCAATAGCGAGGTGGTACATTCAGAAGCTCCACCTGTTTCCGTCACAGGAAGGACTATGGTTTCTTTGGCTTCATTGAAGCCGCTAAAGCTTAATCTAGTCTGGAACGCGGACAAGAAGACGGTGACTGTCAATGCTCCTGGGGTAAAAGAAAAGCTTGTACTTACGATCGGTCAAAAAGAAGCTTCTTATGGAGAAAAAACACTTTCTTTGGATGTGTCTGCTCAATTGAACAACAATCGCGTAGTTGTGCCATTGCGCTTCATCAGCGAAGCCTTTAAAGCAGAGGTAGAATGGAAAGCGGATAAAAATGCGGTCATTATTCGGAGTGCTGACCAAGTAGAAAAATACAAGAAGTTGTATCAAAGTACGGATTTGGTGGCGGCACGTAAAATCGCTGTAAATCTTCCTTCTAACGATGAAAATACGCTTCATAATACCGAAGAGGGCGTTTATTATCAGTTTGTTTTTCCTGAAGGGGAGGCATTGAGATATTAATATATTGTTGGAAACCTACTTACTTATTACGAAATTAAGGATGATGTGAAACATCTAGTATGGGAAGGCGTAGAAAAAGCTCCAGTGAAGTATACGAAAGAAAAAGGGAAACTACCATCAGTAGATAAAACAGAATATTATTTTTTACAAGAACGTGTGGATCATAGCGTCACATATGGTAAGGTAGGGGGCGGGAAGCCGATAACGCAAGCTTTACCTAAAATTACTACGGGATTAGCAGATATTATTGTGCCTATTTCTGGCGAAGTAAGGAAGGATCAAATTAAATAGAGTATAATTCAACTTCATCTGAGGACGTCCTAGTGTACTAGTGACGTCCTTTGTCTCGCTTGTGACCTTAAAAACTAGCGCTGAACTGAAACTTTTAAAAGTACCATCTTTATTTTCTCTTATGTTTATCTAAGATTTCTTGAAACTTATTTGCATTATAAATATCGTTATTGACCTTCCATTTGCCATTTTCCTTTATAAAAGTGAGTTGGCCTTCCAAGGGGATTTTTTTATTTTTATCCTTCAACATAAGAGTCACAGAATATGTTAAGTCAATGTTTTTTTTGGTTACACTTTTCTCTTGAATTTGAAGGTCTTCAATTGATAAAGTGGTTTTTTCAAGAGAAGCGATTTGTAGAGGAAGAGCGATTTTGCGATTATCTGCTTGTTTTTTTAGAAAATTTGTTGTCATAAGCGGTTCTAATTTACTTTTTCTTTGTTTTATCCAGTCTGGTGTAATGGATTTATTATAATTACTTACTTCTAATTCGGTTTGTTTAAATTCCGTAGCAATCTGTTTAACATTCAGAATCTCAGTATCATTTATATTTTCTTGAGTAATTGGATTGTATGTTTTCTGTTGTGAATTTTTTGTAGAAATGGCTGGCTCTTGATTAGAACACCCTATTGCTATTGTTAACAATATTGTGGATGTTAGAAAGTAAATGGATTTTTTCATAAACAAATCCCCCTATATAGTTATAATACTTGTTAATTTTACCATGAAATACACTTAAATCGTATAAAGTTTGAGAATAAATTCAGTAACTTTGAAAAATGTATCGTAGCATAGGTCATTTCAATCAAACCATGAACTAGCCGTCAAGGAAGGGCTAACTTAGGTGTTCTAAGTTCCTGTCTCGTGTTTGGGCGCCACCAACGGAGCTTAAGGCGAAACATTTGAAAGTAGTTCATGGAAATTGGCATAGATAAGAAACTTTTCGGATAATTCATACGTCATATGTAAGGGTACTTATTGAAAAAGGAGGTAATTTATCTTGAAAAAGGTTATTGTGTTTGTGTTTTTCTTCGTACTTACGTTTCAATCCTGGGCGATTGCTGATGCTGCCAATCCGATATCCGTTAACGCGGTGAATGTGAATGGAAAGTTTATAGCATCTGATGTTTCACCTATTATTAAGGACGGGCGTGTTTTGGTCCCTATACGCACACTTGCTTCACTTGGGGTAACCTATCAATGGGATAGTAATAGCCAATCTGCTCTCATCACAAAAGGCAAAGATCAAATTAAGCTGACGGCCAACAAAAAAGAGGCATTTAAAAATAACCAAGCAGTTCAGATAGACGTTCCTGTCCAAATGACTCAAGGAAGGATACTGGTACCTATTCGTTTTCTTTCGGAGAACTTTGGCTACAAGGCAAACTATGAGAAGATTCGTTCCATATTATTCATTCAAGATAGTAATTATAAGGTAGACCAAGAGAGCTTACAGGCAGAAGATTTACAAACCGCTCGTCAGGCTGCTATATCGTTACCGGTTCAATCCTCCTTCAAATCACTTTCTTCATTAGAAAAACCCGGTGCTAATGAAGACTATGGTTACGCCTTCCCGAGAGGGGATTCGTCCAGATACATGTATTCAAACAATGTTGGACACACGGTAGTTGAAATAAAAAATGGAGTAGCCAAGGCAGTTTGGCAATTTACAGAAGGAAATGGTCTGGATGATATTGTATCTAGTGCTGGCCAAAGACCAAGTTATAATTACGTTGAATGGGTAACTGATATTATGATGTTTAATGATGAGAATGGGAAGATTAAAGCTGTATACAAAGATGATAAAGGTCAACAAAAAGATCTCACTGCAAAGGCTAAATCCTATACAGATATCATCCAATCTATTCCTAATGAGACGAGAAAACAATAGCTAATTCTATCTCGATTTATTTAAAGCCTCTAAAGTTCAACTTAGTTTGGAAGGTTGCAAAAAGATATTATTGAGGTGATTAATCAAAAATGAATAAATTTTTAAGAACGGCTCTTGCATCTGCAATATCTTTTAACGTACTTGCAAGCTGTGTTTCTGGTGTTTCTGCCGCGGCTTCCAAGTCGATTATTGTGCAAGTGAATAACGAACCCGTGTCAGGGGATGCAGAACCATATATTGAGAATGGTTCCACGTTGGTGGCATTGAATATGATAAAATCGATTCCTGGTATAACGATCAACTGGAACAATACTTCTAAAACGGTAACTGTAGATAATAACGGAACAAAATCAACACTGTTGGCTGGTAAAAAAGAGGCAGTCGTAGGTGGTAAGAAAGTAACGCTATCTAGCTCTTCTGTAATGGAGAATGGTCGTGTTATGGTACCGTTGCGTTTCATTGCAGATGCGTCTGGTTCTCAAGTGTACTGGAATGCTCCAGATCGTACAGTTTACGTAGCTAAACCGACAGAAGAGATGCTGAAAGAAATCCAATCTAGCAATATTTCTAGAGCCCGTCATGGTGCATACAGTCTTCCACGTATTGCTAAAGTTAATGTACTGTCAGGTGAAGAAGGGGATAGCATGGCTTATATTCGCTACTTCCCAAAAAACCAATCCAGTGAATTTTTTGAACAACATATGGACATTGTGAATTACTACCGTATCATTGACACACATGTAGAGCTGCTCTGGTCTGCAAGGCTGAACCTGCAAAAGGAAGCTAAAAATGCAAACCTGCCGTTCCTCATCAACAAAATTGTTGAACAAAGCGGCAAAATGCCAACGATCCAAAAGGGCGTGGTTTATTATAATTATAGTGTTCCGGGTGGCACCACGTTCGGGACTATTGATAAAGCTGGTAAAAAAACTCATCTGGGTGAAGCGATCGAAGCTCAGGTGAAGCAAATGTTCTTCTCTATTGCAGAAGAAGAACAACTATAAAAGATAATGTCAGAATGGATATATGTACAGGAACGTAGGAATAACGGCACTGTATACTAAGGAGAAATATATGAAATTCGTGCAGATTATGACTGTAGGTGCAATAGTGGCGTTGGTCATTTCAGGGTGCAGTGGTAAGGCAATTTCAAATCAACAACTGCCTCAGAACGAAGTGGAAAATATTGAGGTAAACAACACAAAGGAAGGTGTAAAAAAAGTTGACGGAAAAGCAACTATAGAAACTTCTAAAGCAACTGACAAAAAGGTGAATTCCGTAGATTATTCACAGTATTATAAAAATCAAGCTAGATCTAAGGTTATAGTCTCAGGAAAACAGATTGTATGGAAAAATAAAGATGTTACTTTTACCGCAAAATTAATTAAGTCTCAGGGGGAAGAAACAGCCGAAGCCAATGAAGTTGTGGATTCTATAAAAATAAAAAGTAAGCGCGGAGAGCAACTTATTCAGCTCAAACCACGACCTTTGAGAGTTAACTCACTTTTCTTATCCAAAAGCAACCAGGTAGCTCTTCATGTAAGCGATCATGAGGGGAGTAGACTTGTTCTAATTAATTTATCTGATGGGACTCAAACTATTGTAAACAGGTTTATGATGAATAGTGACGGAGTGGGAAGCGAAAAGATTGATGCCTATAATTGGTCACCAGATGGGAAAAAGATTGCGTTTGGAATCGGTAATCTAGGATCAAGTTATATCGGAGTATACGATGTAGAGCGTAAGAGCTATAAGCATGTGTCCGATAAGGATTTTACACTGATCCCCTTTATAGCTTGGCATAAAGATGGGAAAAACTTTGACTTTGTGAGTAAAGCTGACGATTCTCCACAATCAGTACTCTATACTTACTCAGAAACAAAAAAATCTATCATAAAGAAGGGTTCTTTATCTAAGAATGATGAACAGAAGCTATCTTGATCAACACCGAAATTTTGACTGGACATATACAGAGAGAGCATTATTATACTAATCAAGCCATACTTATAAAACTGTCAAAACCGATTTCGCAACTAGGCTCAATTTCTATCATTGGTGCAGCTTACGTGTGATTATGTTCATTGGTTTATACACCGTAATCATGATATCCTAGGCAATCTTACCTTTATATAAGCCAAAAAAGTTGTCGTATAAATATTGTTTATTTTTATGTTGACAATCGATACCCAACATTTACAATAAGTGAAGTATAAATTAACGGGGGAGTTGCTTATGAGAGTGTCCATGAGAATGTTAAGTCTTGTGGTGACATTCCTATTACTTTGCTCAACTGCTAACAGCAATCTGAATCTGTTACCTATGCGGCATGAGTAAGTTTCTAAAGCGTTTTGCAACGATTTTATTGAGCTACGCAATAGGCATAGGATTGTTTTACGCTTTGGGATATAAAATGAGTGCTATGGGCTTCTATGCTACTTTGACAGGAATTGTGATTGGATTAATAATCAACTTCGCATTATCAAAGCGAGAGAAATAAACCTATGTATCCCTTGATTGTATCTACATCAGGGGATTTTTTATGTTATTAAAAGGAGACTCTATATCATCTACTGGTGAGAATGCACATATGGAAATGAATTCAGTCATTGTCAACACTATGGAATACTTTACATGGATCAATCCAATCATTTCAGGATGTCGGCTCGTCCGATATGTCTCAACATGTGTAAGATATGCTGAATTTTCGTTATAAACATTAGTTGCATAATATATTGACAGATGGTTAATTTTGGAGAAGAATAGAGGATGATTTTTAAAATTATGGAATTTTTATGTGAAGGGTGGTTATGACTTGAAGCATACACCTACGATTTCAGCGGAGTTTGAGGATTATCTAAAACAAAATGATATGACATTGAGTCAATTTGCCGAATATTCAGGGGTTCATCAAAGAACGCTTAGTAATTGGATTACTCAGCATCGTCCTGTTTCCGTACAGCAGCTAGACCGAATTACTGCGGCTATGGATTTGCCAGAAGGCTATTTTTACGATCTATACATAGAAAATTATATTATTGATCTTTCCCCGAATTTTAGGCGAATCGAGCCATTATTGTATCGTTGCGCAGAACAGGACAAGCTGGATGCAATCCGTCGAATGGTTGGACATATTATGGACAATCCGTTGTATGCGTCCAGACTATTTGAAGTTGCTGAAGCATTATTTGAACAGAAAAGACATACTGCTGCGCTGTCTCTCTATGAGAGTGTCGCAGAAGTGGAGAAATATCAGCATTCTGAACGCTTGGCCATCTGCCAATATCGTGTATTCACGATTCAAGTTGGAGACGACCAGGGCCTTAATCTCAAGGCAGCCACATTATTTGAACCCTTTGTGGAACGACTGGATGAAGCAGATCAGCTTGATGCCTTAAAGGATTTGGCGAATGTGTATCGTTCTTTGCGCTTATGGGATCGGCTTGATGTTACGGCTCGCAAAATGAGAGATAAGGCGGAAATTCAATATACATTAGAGCATCAGCAGAAGAAGCGAAACCATGCGCAACTTGAAAAGAAGCTGAGTCGCCCCCTGTTTGTGTATATTACCTATGCCGATTTATTGTGTGCCAGTGTATATGAGGCCAAAGAAGATTATGAGCAGGCATTAGTATATACATACGCCTACGCTAATTTAGATTGGGTCAAAGAGACGGACGAGGATACTCTGCATTGGATTAAACAGTTTCAAGATTGGGCAGAAGGTAATATCTATACCTATAAATTATTATCTGGAGATATAAGTGTACTAAACGATTATGTTGAATATATTGCTGCATCGCCAGATGCTTCTGATAAAGAAATGGTTACAAAAGTGTTGAATGTTATGTCGGCGGCAAACCAGTATAGTATAGATGTAGATCATATACTTCAAAGGTTTAAAAGGAAAATTGACTTATTTGCCCAACACAATCCGTCATCTGATATGTATACGCAACAAGTGATACCAGAACAGTTTGCACGTCTTGGATACGAGTTAGCTTATTACTATTTGCATCAAGGGAGGTATAACAATGGTTTTAAACACTTGATGTATGCATTGCTAAAGTCACACATAATAAATAATGAAACTTATATTATAAACTGTATAGGGTTATTCTTACATTTCAGAGTGAATGCAGCACATGAAACAAAGGCTCAGTTTTTAAATTTTATTGAAAAGGTGTGGTTAGACAATGTTAAGAAAAATGGTTCTTCTGATCGTCGCAGCTAGCTTTTTGTTTATCGTGGCTGTACCTAATCATGATTATAACCAACACCATATTATTCAGCTTAACGATACTATTGGAGGTGCTTAGAAGGAAAATATTAGATGAAAGTTTAATTCAGAACAACTTGAAACCAACTGAAATAAACATATACCGACAAAAAGTGCCTCTGGAATGTTCCAGAAGCACTTTTTTTGTAAAGCGTATTTTAAAAAAATCCAAAAATTTACGTTTTGCATTAGAATATGACACAGAAGGAGGAATCATGCTGATGAATCCAGGTGTGACTTTACTTCGTGTCGAACGGGCCAGAGAAAGACTGTACCAAGTGCAGAAAAAGTACGGCTTTTTAACGCATCCTAAAGTAATTGAACAATCCATGAAACTGGATGAACTATTGAATCAATACCAAACCTGCAAAATGAAATCTTAGCTAATGTGTGTGCATGATGCACTTTAAAGGAAGACGAACTCCAATCTCCAAACTCCAATAAAAATCCCAAACCCTATACTATGAAGAGGTGGTAACGCTGTTGAATAAACGAAATCCTGTAACCCCTTTCGGCTGGAAAATCAAACAAAAGCTAGTTGAAATTCAAATGGATCAGAGAACTTTTTGTGACACCTATCATATTCCTGCTAGCCGCTTGTCCAATCTCATTCACGGAACACGCAAGGCCAAAAAATATAGAGAACAAGTATGTAAATTGCTTGGGATCGAAGAATAACCATCTTACTCCTACAGGAATACAGGACAACCTCATTATATGTAAGCAACAGTGGCAAAGGACTCCCGGTTTATTTAATATAGATTGTACATAGGACGCTTATTACAAGGAGTGATGAGAATGTTCTCTAGAATGGCAGAGCAGAAGATTGCCGAGGCGATGGCCAAAGGTGAGTTTGATCATTTGCCGGGAGAGGGCAAGCCACTGGTGATTGAGGATTTGTCACATGTTCCAGAAGAGCTGCGGATGTCGTACAAGCTGTTGAAAAATGCAGGTATTTTACCGGAAGAGCTACAGCTGCAAAAGGAATGTGTTCAGCTACATGATTTGCTTCACGCTTGCCATGAGGCAGGAGAGCAACAGCGCATCAGTCGCAGGCTGACTGAGAAATCACTTCGTCTTCGTATGCTGCTGGAGGAAAGAGGGCTGAATATGTCGTCTGTATTTTATGAATATGAGTCTGCTGTGCGTCAGCGACTGGAGGAATAACAGCGAGAGGAGCAAAGGGCAGAATGCCCTTGTCCATCCACTTTGCTTTCTGTGTTTAATCTCATTACCGTTGCAGTGCAGATAATTTCGTGAGGCATTGCTTGGTCAGGATGACTGGCTCCCGAGGCAGCTTGTCCAAATGAAAGCCATCGATTAAATCCATAGCCTTCACAGGCTCAGGAGAATCCAGCAGTCCGGAAAAGTAGGCGAGCCAGCCAATGACGGCTTCCGGTGTAATTCCTTGCCGGCGCATGGCTCGGAGCGCTACGCCACCATGTCGTTTGGCCAGTCTACGTCCATCCGGACCCAGGACAAGGGGGACGTGTGCGAAACGTGGCGGCACTAAGCCCAGTGCTTGGTATAACAATAGCTGACGGGGAGTCGAGTCGAGAAGATCATATCCGCGCAGCACATCGGTCATATGCATATCCGCATCATCGACGACGACGGAAAGTTGATATGAAAACATGCCATCCGCCCGTTTGATGATAAAATCGCCCCCCTCCGACGCACGGAAGGATACATGACCAGCTACCTGATCATGAAAAGAAATAATATCATCTGAATGCTGCGGTACTTTAAAACGAAGTGAAGGGAGTTTATGCTGTGCTTTAGCTAGGGCCTCATGAGAGCTAAGGCTACGACATGTCCCTGAATATGCAGGTCCTTCACCAGACAGTCCATGCGGAGCATGGGCGGCAGCCATAATATCTGCTCGACTGCAAAAACAAGGATACAGTAAATCTTGCCCCTGAAGTTTCTCCAATGCAGATTGGAAGCGTTCCAGCCGCTGGCTCTGAGTGTAAGGACCGTAGGAACCTCCAATGTCGGGCCCTTCGTCCCAATCCAGCCCGATCCAACGCAAATCCTCCATAATTCCTTGTGCCAATGCGCTGCGAGCTCGTGTCATATCAATATCTTCTATGCGCAAAATATAGGTTCCGCCTAGGGAACGAACATGCAGCCAGGATAATAAGGCGGTGCGAGCGTTTCCTAAGTGTATCCATCCCGATGGTGTTGGGGCGAATCGTCCTCTAATGGGTTGGGTTTGTAATTCCATACGAAGTTACCTCGATTCTGTATTCCGTGTTTCTACAATCCGTCCTTTAGCAATCCATATCAACCATATTATAAAACGATCTTGCCGCGAGTGCATCCCGACAAGTATAGGAGCTGGCACGGGAAAGTGTGCATACCTGCGAGGACCAGACGGCAAATTTAAATATCTGTATAATAGATTTAGAAGAATCATGCACGACAGGTGAGATGAAATCCCTTTGCTGTGGACCAGTTTAATATTTTTTATTCGCTTTTCAATAATTACAGGTAGTGAAAAATTCACAATAGCAAAAGAATTCAAACTTAGATTCTACGCCTCAAGCGTATCATTGGAGAGATTTCATTGACAGATAAACAATTGCCTATTACGCAAGTCATCCCCGAGCTTAAGCATGCCTTGCTATCCCATTCAGCGGCGGTCCTGATTGCACAGCCGGGAGCGGGGAAAACAACAGTAACACCATTAGAACTGCTGCATGAGCCGTGGCTGGCGGAGCAAAAGATAATTATGCTGGAGCCGCGACGCTTGGCAGCACGTGCGGCAGCAGCGCAAATGGCAAGGGCGCTAGGCGAGTCAACTGGGAAGACCGTAGGTTACCGCGTTCGTATGGATACAAAGGTAGGACCAAGCACGCGGATTGAAGTGGTTACGGAGGGCGTACTGACCCGGATGTTGCAACATGATCAGGCTTTGGAGGGAGTCGGGCTGATTATTTTTGATGAGTTTCACGAACGCAGCTTGCATGCAGACTTGGGCTTGGCACTTGCCCTGCAAAGCCAGGCGCTGCTGCGACCGGATTTGAAAATATTAATCATGTCTGCCACCCTAGAGGCAGAGCCTGTATGCAGACTGCTAGGGGATGCACCCTTACTGGAGTGCCCAGGCACCGTATTTCCGGTAGAAACCTTGCATATGTCCAAGCCTTCGTCAACCTCATTAGAGTCCTTTGCAGCAGAGACGGTAGAGAAGGCGATTCATGCTCATGAAGGCGATCTGCTGGTGTTTTTACCAGGGGCTAGAGAAATTCATAGAACAGAACGAGAGCTGACTTCCAGAAATTTACCAGACTACGTCAAAATCATTCCGCTGTACGGCAGCATGAAGCTGGAGCAGCAGGATGAGGCAATATGTCCGTCGGCTCCGGACAGCCGTAAAGTGGTATTAGCCACCTCGATTGCCGAGTCCAGCTTGACCATCGCTGGGATTACGGTGGTGATCGATAGCGGACTGTCACGCGAATCGGTGTTTTCCGCGCGAACCGGCATGAGCCGTTTGACCACCGTCAAGGTGTCCAAGGCCTCCGCCGATCAGCGGCGCGGGCGGGCGGGCCGTCTCCAGCCGGGCGTATGCTACCGGCTGTGGAGCGCGCAGGAGCATGCCGCGCTCCCTGATGCCAGCCGCCCGGAAATCGCGGCGGCGGATCTGGCCCCGCTCGCGCTGGAGCTGGCGGCCTGGGGCGTGCGCGAGCCCGCCGAGCTGGGCTGGCTGGATGCCCCGCCTGATGCGGCGTACCGCCAGGCCACAGGTCTGTTGCGTCAGCTTGGCTGCCTGGAAGTCGCAGCCGATGGCACAGCAGGTGGCATCACCGCGCATGGGCGCGAGGTATCCGCCTTGGGTACGCACCCGCGCTTAGGACACATGCTGCTGCGCGCAGCAGCCCTCGGCCTGGCCCCAACCGCCAGCCGTCTGGCGGCGCTGCTGCAAGAGCGGGACCCGTTCCGTGCTCATGGCGGAACGGATTTGCGCCCGCGGCTGGATGCCTTGCGCGAGGCGGCTCATGCCCGCAGCACGCACAGCCTGCTGGGAGCGGCAGACGATACGGTGATTCGTCGTATCGTGCAGGAGAGTCGGCAGCTGCTAGCCACGCTGCCGACTACAGCCGCATTGCAGGACGAGCCTGACGGCTCCGCGGCCTGCGGGCTACTGCTGGCCTTTGCGTATCCGGATCGGATCGCGCAGGGCCGAGGGGATGGTCGCTTTTTGCTTAGCGGCGGCCGGGGGGCGCGACTCCGACAAGTGGAGTGGATGTCGCGTTCGTCCTATCTCGTCGCCGCCGAAGTGGACGACGAGGGAGCAGATGGCGCCATTCAGTTGGCGGCACCGATTGAATTGCAAGAGCTGATCCAGCATTGCAGTGATTTGCTGCTGGAAGAAGCCAACGTATACTGGGATAGCTCCGCTTCAGCCGTGAGAGCTCGCAAGGTACTTCGGCTGGGCTCGCTCATCTTAAAGGAAACATCCTATGAGCGACCTCCGGCTGAGGAAATCGCGGCTGCCTTAATGCAGGGTGTCCGGGAACGTGGTCTCAAACTGCTGTCCTGGAATCGGCAAACTCTCCAGTTGCAGGCGCGTTTGATTTTTATGCACTTCTCTGCGCCCGAGGATTGGCCTGACAGTTCGGAATCCGCGCTGCTGGATTCACTGGAATCGTGGCTGCTGCCATTTGCAGTTGGTGCCAAAAATTTAGCTGATCTGCAACGACTGGACGGTAGTGAATTGCTGCTTGGCAGATTGAATTGGGAACAGCGACAGCAGCTCGAACAGGAAGCACCGACGCATATACGTGTACCCAGTGGTTCTCGTATTCCTGTCGATTATTCGCAACCTGAGGCACCTTCGCTGGCCGTGAGACTACAAGAACTGTTCGGCATGAAGGATACGCCCCGTATTGGACGCGGACGAGTTCCGATTGTGCTGCACCTCCTGTCACCAGCCCAGCGACCTGTGCAAGTGACATCCGACCTGTCCAGCTTCTGGAGCGAGGCATATTTTGAAGTCAAAAAGGACCTAAAAGGAAGATACCCCAAGCATTATTGGCCAGATGATCCACTAGAAGCTGTGGCGACTAACAGAGCAAAGCCCAAGCGATAATCGGCAGCCGAACCTGGAATAGACATCATCGCGAATTTTGTAAAATCGTTTAAACGTCAGGATAGTGGGGTAATAAAAAAACGAACCACTCAACAACAACATATTGGGAGGTAACTATCATGGCTAATAACTTAAACGATTATAATGAAAAGAAAATTGTTGGTGTTTTTGATACCGAGCAGGAAGCATCTCGTGCAATTGGACAATTGCAGAGCAAAGGAATCCCAAGCAGTGAAATTTCTGTGATCACACGTGACCGTGACGACTTAAGGACGATTAGTGAAGAGACAGGCACCAAAGCACCGGAGGGTGTGGCTACAGGAGCGGCTACTGGTGGTGTTGTAGGCGGTGTCGCTGGATTGCTGGCAGGCATTGGTGCCTTGGCGATTCCAGGTATCGGACCTATTCTTGCAGCTGGACCTATTGCGGCTACCCTTACCGGGGCAGCTGTCGGAGCGGGAGCAGGTGGCTTGGTCGGTGGGCTGGTCGGACTAGGCATTCCAGAAGATGATGCCCGTCAATACGAGACATACGTCGATCAGGGCAAGATTTTAGTGCTGGTGGATTCCGCTGAGCATCACAGGGATGTTTATGATATTTTCCGCACCAATCGTTCTCTGAACGCGGATCGTTACAGAACATATGATGATACGGTGGCAGATTCGCGGACAGGTGCGTACACAGATACTAGAAGGAACCTGTAAACACCGAACGGCTAGTTGAGGACGTGATTTAACAGGCTTTTCTATCTCCTTTGTATACAGGTTATTTCTACAGCAGCAGTCTTCCCTCTCGGGGAGACTGCTGCTTTTATGTGTTACCTACTTATTGAAACCACTTAAGTCAGATGATGCTTGGCTTGCATTGGCACGTTTATCCTCCTATATATTTTTATAGAATTGTCGTTATAATAGATTTGGGGATTTTACAAAAATCCTGGATTATAAATTGCTAGATGCAACAGGAGAGTGACATGAGTCAAAAAGAGAGAATTTCCGAAGTTGCTTTGCTGAGAGGACTGGCTTTTGCAGCCGTTGTTCTTCAGCATTCCGTCGCACACTATGCGGTTGCGCAGGGGGCGCGCATCCAGGACGGAGTTGTGATGACACTATTACTACTGTGTTCCAAATTTGCAGTGCCTGTGTTTGTGTTTATTACTGGAATGGTGCTATTTTACAATTATGATGGAGCCTTAAAGTATGGGACGTTTTTACGTAAACGATTCTTGGACATCATTGTTCCTTATATTATATGGTCTCTTTTATACGAGTTGGGGAATCAGCTTGCGCAAGGTGGAGGGTTAATTCACCCGTTAGATTTTGTCCAGAAGCTGTTGAACGGGAAAAGCAGCTATCATCTGTGGTATATCGTTATGATTATTCAATGTTATGTGCTATTTCCCGTGTTTCGTTATGCTGTACGTCGTTTGTCTGCGCTACTGCCTTCAACATGGCGACCCACCGCATTGGCTGGATTCGGCGTACTCTATATTTTGCTTATGTTCGCGGTTGGACCCGTATATCAAGTGATGGATCAGCTCCAGCTTCCCGTCATTTCTTCTTGGTTTACCATATATGCTGACCGGAATGTGATCTATTTTTTCTTTTATTTTATATTAGGAGCGGCAGCCGGGATGAACATCAAGCGTTGGAATGCTTGGGTCATCAAGGCACAGTTGGTATACTGGCCGTTGTTTATCGTGATTACAGGGTACTTGCTGTATGAGATGATTGGTCAGTTCCAGACGCCGCAAGGTACGGTTCTTTCCTTTAATTACTTGTCTCTGCTACGTCCGGTCATGGCTGTATATTGCATCACGTCTATTTTTGTAGCTTATCGGATAGCAACGTGGATTGCTCACAAGGGAGGGCGTGCGGCGAGGGTGCTAACGGCCATCGGAACATTGTCCTATGGAGCGTATCTGATGCATGCCTTTATGTTGCGCGCAACCTACTATTTTGATAGTGCGTTGTTTGCCGATTGGAGTCACGTTCTTCGTACATTGGCTTCATTTGTTCTTTGTATGATCTTTTCCATTGCTGGAACATGGGTGCTGGCACATTTGCCTTTGGGTAAATGGATTGTGGGGCTTCGGATTCGTCCTTGTCCGGCAGGAAGTCCGCCAGCCATACAAAAGCAAGCTTGATTCAGCGATCAAGTTACATTATTTCACAAAAAGTATCCCGAAGCCCTCAGAAGAAGGCCGAGGGATACTTTTTTAAATGTTATTATGCTATTACAATACATGAAAAATTCACAATAGAAAATCATAAAATCACCCCTCAGCGCTACGCACACTACCCTAGAATGCTTCATTCCATAGCTCTCGTCATCTTAACACCGGTCACAAGGGAGGGAGAATTCTCGTAAGCTCTCATATTTATGAAAGGAAATAGTCTATGGACGCAGAGTGGTTTATAATGGAAGATAAGAGACTTGAATAAGGTGTAGAGGAGGTTGTGAAATGGCGTTTATGATATCCCAGCGGGCTTTTATCAAAATTTATCTGATCACAATGGTAGAGAGGCATCGCGGATATGGATATCAGATGCTCGAATCGATGAAAGATGAGTTTAGTGGTTTCGGATATGTTCCGCCTCAAAGCGAGGTCTACCGGGCACTGCATGAACTGGTTCAGGAAGGCGTTTTTTACCGTACCAAACGATTAAAAGGAACAGACCCGCGTGTAGATTTCCAGGAGATTGTGCTCTATCATTTCACAGACGATGGAGAGGAGAAAGCTCGGCTGTACAAAAAGCAGGTCAAAGCCGACCTGGACCGTTGCTTAGGTATGCTGCATAAAGCGGAACAAGACAACTATTCCTGACGACGAAAGGATGAGAATGATGGGTAGAAAGCTGAAATGGGGAATTTTAGGCACGGCGGAGATCGCCAAAATCGCTGTAATTCCGGCGATTCAGCAATCCGAACGCGGAGAAGTACTTGGAATTGCTAGTCGTAATGCGGATAAAGCCACTGAGGCCGCCCGGGAGTTCGATATTCCGAGAAGTTATGGAAGCTATGACGAGCTGTTGGCCGATCCCGAAATCGGAGCAGTGTATATACCGTTGCCGAACCATCTGCATGAAGAATGGACCATAAAAGCAGCGGAGGCCGGCAAGCATGTTTTGTGTGAAAAACCATCTTCTCTTAGCTCGGCCGGGACAAGCCGTATGATTGAAGCATGTCGCCGTGCAGGAGTGACTTTTGCAGAAGCTTTTATGTATCGCTATCATCCCAAACATCGAAGAATTAAGGAAATCATCAATAGTGGGGAAATTGGTGACATTCGCGGCATTCATTGCACGTTTACATTTAACAATACCGATCAGGCAGATAATGTGCGCTTTAATAAAAGCATGGGCGGTGGCTCGTTGTATGATGTGGGCGTATATCCGATATCAGCCGCTCGTATGTATTTGGATCGGGAGCCGGAGGCAGTGACGGTACATGCTTTATTTTCCCCGGAGCATGACAACGTTGATATGATGGCCTCCGGTCTGCTGGAATTTCCGGGTGGAGTCAACCTTACTTTCGATTGTGGCATGTGGGCAGCCAACCGTTCCAACATGGAAATTCTCGGCAGCAAGGGTACGATTGCGATGCCCAAAATGTTCGGTTGGGAAAGAACGTCTGTCGTACCGCAAATTTTCGTTCACGTTGGTTCGGTTACGCGTGAGGAACGTCTAAAGGGTTTTAATTCTTTTGAACTGCAAGCTGATGCTTTTGCCGAAGCCGTACTTGACGGTATTCCTTTGCCATATGAGCCAGAAGATGCGGTTAGTAATATGAAAGTGATCGACGTCTGTATTGAATCAGCTCGCAGTCGTAAACGGATAGAGATTGGATAAGCAGGATTACCGTATTCCCAGAAGACATAAAAAGGCAGCCTGTCCCAAGGACAAGCTGCTTTTTTAGATGAACCAATACATAGGTATTTTTAATGAGTCTTTGCACATTCGAGCATTACATATTTTCATCATAATCTGTAACATCACGCTTGGCGGCTGTCGCAGGCGAATTCGATGTGCCGTATTTTTCTACTGCGTCCCATGCGCCCGCATCGTCAAATCGTCCTGCATTCCGTTGGCGAACCTCACCTGCACCTTTGGGCGGCGGAGTCATAACCTGTTCCTCGATTGGACGGTCATTCGATAATTCCCGTGTTGGCGTGTGCTCGACGGTATAGGCTGTATATGGAATGGCTTGTAGCCGTTCAAAAGGAATTTCTTCGCCACTCTCCACACATATTCCATACGTCCCATCTTCCATCCGTTGCAGGGCTGCATTAACCTGCTCCAGCTCGTTTTCCAGCGACTCGTTAATCGCCAGATCACGGGATCGTTCAAAGGTTTCCGTCCCTATATCAGCAGGGTGGTTATCATAGGATGAGAGTTCCCCTGTGGAATCTGTCAGTGTTTCTCCCAATTTCGTATTTTCCTGACCATTTTGTTTAAAATGTTTTTCTAAATCCTTTTTCTGCTCCAATAACATATGTTTCAGCTCTGCAAGCTGCGAATCGTTCAAATGGTTCATGATCATCTCTCCCCTTCATGGTCTGTATGAGTGGCGTGTATGCTCTTTTATACCCGTTCATAAAGCCTAGCAATCACAGAGACTTTTATTCCCAGCCTAGAATGTGATATAAAAAGAATAGTGTGTTAAGGAGGGAAAACCGATGGATGAACATATGAAGCGTCGTCTGGATAAGCAAAAGCAGTTGTTTAAACAACTGGGCATTCAGCTGGACGCGCTCTCCATTCATGAGAAACAGTTCAAAAATAAAATGCGCGGCTATGATCCGGATGAGGTAGATGCCTTTCTGGATGAAGTAATCAAGGATTATGAACGCTTTTATGCGAATATAGCCGACCTGATGGACAAGTGGCAGGAGCAGCAGGCAACCATACGTGATTTGAAAAGTGCACCCAAGCCTGCCACCGACTTTAATGCACTTGACCGTCGTCAACTGGAGGATATCATTAAGCAGTTGGAATATAGTGTGCGCCAACTAAAAGTGCGAGTACGCCCTGAAAATGACTATTTTCCGGAGTAAGGAATAGTTAGCACTGTGTCGTTGCCTCTATTGTGGTATGATGGAAACATGCATTTTACCAAACATTTAATGAGGCACACATATAAAGGTGGTTAACATGAGTACCCATTTTTCCGTTAGTATCCATTGTCTGCTTCTTCTGGCTGAAGGGGCACCCGAGCGAATGACTTCGTCACTTATTGCTTCCAGTATCAATACTAACCCGGTAGTTGTAAGAAGAATTATGAGCCGACTCAAGCAAGCGGGTCTGGTGGATTCGTCACCAGGAGCGCGCGGCTTTCGTCTAAGCATGTCGAGTTCAAACATCAATCTGAAAATGATCTATGAAGCGACCAAGGATGAAGGCCCGCTGTTTGCCATTCATACCGACAGCAATCATAATTGCGAGGTTGGCAGGAACATAGACGCTTTGTTGGATGGTTTATACACCGTGGCAGAGCAGAAAATCCAGGCGTTTTTCGAGACCGTTACGTTGCGAGATCTGGAGCAGGCGCTCCAGCAGCGGGTTGGGCAACAAAGTTCATCCGTGTGAAGACGCTGGTAAGGAGAAATTGATATGAAAATCATCGTACTTTCAGACACTCATATGCCACACAGAAGCAAAACGCTGCCTAGTCGGCTTGTGCAGGAGTTAAAAGGCAGTGACCTCATTCTCCATGCCGGAGACTGGACGGATTGGTTCGTATATGAACGTCTAGCTGAATTTGCGCCTGTGAAGGGCATTGCCGGAAACAATGATGGAACCGACATCGTGGAGCGTCTGGGCTACCAACGAATCGTGGAAGCCCAAGGCAAGCGGATCGGCATGGTTCATGGTCACGGCTGGCGCGGCTCGACAGAGAATATCGCACTGAATACATTTAAGGGAGAAACATTGGATTGCCTGATTTATGGACATTCGCATATTCCTGTGGTCAAAAAGATAGATGATCTGCTTGTTCTTAATCCGGGGTCTCCGACGGACAAACGCGGTGAAGACGAATACTCATTTATCGTGCTGACGATTGAAGACGGGCAGATGGAAGCAAGGCTTGTTCTTTATCCAGATAAACATTGATATAAAACCAACAACTGTTGATTAAAGGGGAAGCTATGGCTATTTTTGATTTAGAACCGATGAAGCATCATGTGTTGATCTGCAATGGAGGCACATGTATGCGACATGAAGGCGAAGAAGTTACACAAGCAATTCGGGATGAAATTCGTAAACAGCATGCAGAAGCCTATATTCACACGACCAGAACTCGTTGTAATGGGCGCTGTCATGATGCTGCGGTTGTGATCGTATATCCGCAAGGGGACTGGTATGGTCAAATGACCCCCGCCTCAGGTACAGAGCTGGTGCAGAAGCTCGTAGCGGGAGAGAAGCTGGAACCTCATCTTTTTCATGAGTGTACACGTAAATCCAGCTCGGAATAACCCAGTCAACGATCTATAAGAGCATGAGTAGAGAAAATCTTTCGGAGATTTTCTCTTTTTTGCGTTTAATCCCCAACCTGAAAGGTAAAAGTATACTGTGGATACCAATCCGATAGGGAGGGAAGAAAGATGAACCCATTTGAAGATAAGCTACACGGTGAGAATGAGCAAAAAAGCCAGACGGGGAAAGAGACAACGGAATCTAAACATCAGGAACAGCCGATTAATCGTGATCATGCAGAGCAGTATCCGACAGATCAGGAAAGCTTGTTCGACCGTTTTGAAATCGAGCAGACGGTAGATGCCATTCCCGTAGAGGATTTAAAGATGGAAAGACAAGAGGAGAGAGACAAGGATGTAACCAAGCACACCTCTTCTAGTGAGAAAAAATATAATGGCGGCGTATAATTTTCGACTAACTGGTAATATTTAAAAAGAAATCTCTTGACTTTAAGATATATACGATGTATATTAAGTTACGAAAAGTAATTAATTTTTCTCAGGAGGTAACAAAATGACTAAAGACTTCTTCACAGCTCTGAAAGACAGACGCTCCTATTATGGCATTAGCAAAGAACAAGTAATTTCTGACCAACGGATTCAAGAGATCGTAGAGGAAGCTGTGAAGTACACACCTACCTCTTTCAATTCCCAAACTTCACGCGCTGTAGTGTTGCTCGGAGAGCATCATGACAAACTGTGGAATATTACAGAAGATATTTTGCGGGAAGTGGTAGGCAATGAAGAACAATTCAAATCTACTGCTGAGAAAATGAACGGTTTCCGCAGCGGTTACGGAACGGTCTTGTTCTTTGAAGACAACAACGTGGTAGCTGGTCTGCAACAACAATTTGAAGCGTATGCGGACAATTTCCCAATCTGGGCCAATCAATCTAACGGTATGCTGCAACTGGTTGTATGGACGGCTCTGGAGCAAGAAGGATTGGGCGCATCTCTTCAGCACTATAATCCTTTGATCGACGAAAAAGTGAAAAATGAATGGAACATTCCTGAGCATTGGAAACTGATTGCTGAAATGCCATTTGGTAAACCGACATTCCAACCAGGTGATAAGGAATTCCAACCAATTGAGGAACGCGTAAAAACATTTAAATAATGATCATAATAGTATGATCTTGGGTTGACCTGAATATAGCGCTGCGGATAATCCGCAGTGCTATTTGTCATTTCATTTTTTTGAACTTGTGACCTTTGGAATACATAGAGCACGAGGTTAATTCATCCGTAAGTGGGTGATATTATGTTTGAAATTGGATGAGAAGTTTACATAAGTGTGATTGCTTTTTTTGCAGATGTTTAGCATTTGCGCGTATTTGAAGGAGGAATTAGGACATGAACTACGATTGCATTATTGTCGGTGGGGGAATTGCCGGATTGCAAGCAGCCATTCAATTGGGTAGATATAGCAGTCATCGGGTGCTGGTGATCGATTCGGGCTATGGTCGATCTACGCTGTGCCATCAGTATCATAATATTTTGGGCTTTCCTGATGGGATTTCTGGTGAAGAGCTACGACGGCTTGGACGTAGTGAAGCCACGAGGCTAGGCACTGAATTTGTTGATGGTAAGGCGATAAAAGCGACCAAGAGAGATGAGCTTTTTGATATTGAAGTGGAGGCAGGGTCAGTTTATACGTCAAAAACGCTGTTATTGGCCACAGGGCTGACGGACCGTTTTCCAAAGCTGGAAGGGCTACAAGCCTGCTTGGGCAACAGTGTATATGTGTGCCCGGACTGTGACGGGTATGAGGTCCAGGATCGCAGTACAGTCGTCATGGGGGCGGGCAAAGCGGGAGCTTCCATGGCCTTGATTTTGTCGGCACGTACCGATCACCTTGTCTATGTCAATCATGAGCGTTCAGAAGTACCGGACGAGCTGATCGTGAAGCTGCGGGAAAAAGGGATTGAATATAAGGAAGCAACCATTTCTGAGATTATCACGGGACAACCGGGCTGTTTTGAAGGAGTGCGGCTGGCTGATGGACAAGTGGTTCGAGCAGAGCGGGGCTTCTTAGCCTTTGGAAGCAACCATGTTCATTCAGAGCTGGCGGAGCAACTGGGTGTGCATCTGCTGCATAACAAGCATATTGAGACGCATCCCCGCAGCAAAATGACAAACGTGGAAAATGTTTGGGTGGCCGGAGACTTAGGGGCTCATGCCGAGCAAGCGACGGTTGCAATGGGAGAAGGAGCTATGTCAGCGATCTGGATACACAAGGTATTATCTGGTATGAAAACAAAAATACCGCAACTCTGAGAGCTGCGGTCTAGAACGATGGGCGTGTACTTGGTTGAAGATGAGGCTCGAAGCGTCTTAGTTGTTCGCTCATGCCATACTTGCGTAAAATTTCCGTCTGTTTGTTACCGATGAGATCAAAATGAGGATAGGGCTGACGCTGATGTATATACTGGGGGTCCAATCCGTTGAGCTTGCACCATGAGCGTAGCTTATTCAAATCAGAACAGCCCACCTTGGTGACAGTTGTAATGCTTGGAAAGCGGTCATCCAGCCAATAATGCGTTAGAAAAGCAATCTCGCCACGGCTGACCTCTCTTTTCCAGGTCAGTAGTTCCTGTCGGGTGATGCCAAATGCCATCGGTCTCATCCTTTCCTTGCTCATTACTGAAATCATGAGCTATTGCGTGGTTGTCCCATTATTTTCGTCCTATTGCTTGTATTATGATCCACATGGAGTAACACAATAACAGGAGAGCGTGTTTGGCGATCTCCTGTTAGCGGTTAGAGCCATCTTTCGGCCCAGCTCTCCACACCATTCAATGCATCACCTAGCTCTTTACCCTTACGTGTCAGCGAATATTCGGTACGCACAGGCCGCTCTGTGATGACATTGCGAAGGATTAGGCCGGAAAGCTCTAGTTCCTTGATGCGCTCGTTGAGCATGCGTTTGCTAAGATCAGGTATGGAGACTTGAATTTCACTAAATCGTTTGGGATGTTCCATCAAAGTATGAATGATGAGAGCGGTCCATTTTTTGCTGATGATCTGAAAGGACTGTTCCACCTTACCGCACAAAAGCTTAGGCTGCCTGTCGTCGCTCATCTGAATCCCCTCAATTTCATTGTTGTTTTAAACAGTATACTAAAAGTAACTCTGTATACCAATAGTAACTATAATGCATTGTATCAACTGTGACAATTTTAACAGTATTTTCTCTTTCCTAACGTCAATCATACCACAGAAAACGTTATCATTACAGGATATATCGAATGTTCACGATTTCGCTAAAATTTGATTGACTTGCCCCTTATTTTGGGTGTATTATGGGTTACGTTAATTCCTCAGGTAACTTTTAATAACCTCATCTTTTATAATGGGAAGAAGGAATATTTCATGGATTCAATGACATTTGTCTTATTTGGAGCGACAGGGGATTTGGCCAAACGCAAAATTTACCCTGCCTTGTATAATTTGTTTGTAGAAGGTAAAATTCCGGCTTCCTTTTCTGTAATTGGGATGGGGCGTCGTGAAGTGGCAGACGAGCAATTTCAAAGTAATGTAGAGCAATCCATTAAGGATTTTTCCAGACATGTGAATGAAGACCGTGCACAGATGGATCAGTTCTTAAGTGCTTTCCGTTACTGTGCATTGAACGTTAACCACCCGGAAGATTATAAAAAGCTGCTACAGCTTGCTGAGCAACGTGAAAATGACTTGGGAATTCCGGGGAACCGCATGTTTTACTTATCGGTGGCACCGGAATTTTTTGATGTGATTGCCCACAATATTCGGGAAAGTGGTTTGGCTGAAACAAAGGGTTGGAAACGACTCATTATTGAAAAACCATTTGGGCATGATTTGGAATCGGCACGTGAGCTGAATGATCGCCTGAGCAGAACCTTTGCTGAGGATGAGATTTATCGTATTGACCATTACTTAGGTAAGCCCATGGTTCAAAACCTGGAAGCCTTGAAATTTGCTAATCCATTGCTTCAAGGGATATGGAACAACCAGTACATTGCCAATGTGCAAATTACCGCATCTGAGACTGTAGGTGTAGAGGAGCGAGCAGGATACTACGATCACTCCGGTGCTATTCGTGATATGGTACAAAATCACATGCTGCAGGTGCTGATGATGACGGCGATGGACAAACCGGGACATATCACAGCTGACCAGGTGCGGGACGAGAAAAGTAAGGTGATGGACGCGCTTCGTGCCCTCGATCCTTCCGATATTAAATCCAACGTAGTTAGAGGACAATATACCGAAGGTGAAATCAACGGAAAAGCAGTTCCATCCTATAAAGAAGAGCCGGATATCGGACCTGATTCGCAAAATGATACGTTCATTTCAGCTCGTCTTTGGATTGATAATGAACAATGGTCGGGTGTGCCGTTCTATATTCGTACTGGCAAACGCATGAAAGAAAAATCCACTCGTATCGTCGTGGAATTTAAAAAGGACAACACAGATCCTTATGCTGCTCAAGGGCAGCCGACAGACCCGAACTTGCTGATCATCCATGTTAACCCGGATGAAAAGGTAACGCTACGTCTGAACAGTAGAGATCCGCTGAACAATGGCCATCTGGAGACGGTTCTGATGAATTATCATTCCGAGGCCAAGGATGTTCCAGAAGCCTATGAACGCCTCATCTATGATGCGCTGCGCGGTGATTCCACCTTTTTTGCTCATTGGAACGAAGTGGAGCTTTCATGGGTGTGGGTTCAACCAGTACTGGAAGCTTTTGCCCGTGGTGAAGTTCCGCTTCACACGTATGCGGCAGGCTCTTACGGTCCAGAAGCTTCAGATCAATTGTTGGAAGAACAAGGCTTTACATGGTGGTTGGACGAAAAGTCCGAAAGCTCTGAAAAAGCAGTCGTTCGTGCTTAACCCAACATAAAAAAAGTGTATACAAAATATATATTTGCTACGGCAGGAGGCCTTTATAATGCAAGTAGGATTAATTGGTTTGGGAAAAATGGGCTTGAATCTTGGAAAAAACCTGATCGATCATAAGCATGAAGTTGTGGCTTATGACGTCAACGCAGCTGCAATCCAAGAAATGAAGGAATATGGAGCTAAGGGTGCTTCTACTTTGGAAGAGCTTGTGCAAGCAACTCAATCCCCTAGAGTGCTGTGGATTATGGTTCCTCACCAAATTGTTGATTCTGTACTGGATCAGCTTCAACCGATGTTGTCCAAAGGAGATATCATTATCGAAGGCGGAAACTCTCATTACAAAGAGTCCATTGCTCGCCATGCCCGTCTGAAAGAATATGGTATTAGCTTCATGGATGCAGGAACTTCTGGCGGTATGGAAGGCGCGCGCAACGGTGCTTGTTATATGATCGGTGGCGATCCAGAAGCTTGGGCAGTTGTTGAGCCTATTTTCCGCGATACAGCGGTGGAAAATGGATATCTGTATGCAGGTAAATCCGGTAGCGGACATTTTCTGAAAATGGTTCACAATGGTGTGGAATACGGCATGATGGCATCCATCGGTGAAGGCTTTGAAGTGCTGGAGAAAAGTAACTTTGACTTTGATTACGAACAAGTAGCGCGTGTGTGGAACAACGGTTCCGTTATCCGCTCTTGGCTGATGGGCTTGACAGAACGCGCATTTTCCAAAGATGCAAACCTGGAGGAAATCCGTGGGGTTATGCACTCTTCCGGCGAAGGTAAATGGACAGTTGAGGAAGCACTGGATCTTCAGGCAGCAACTCCGGTCATTGCCTTGTCCTTGCTGATGCGCTACCGTTCGCTGGATGCCGATACATTCAACGGAAAAGTAGTTGCTGCACTGCGCAATGAATTTGGCGGCCACGCTGTAGAGAAGAAGTAATAACGATATAAGTTAGTATCTATCCCCGTAGCTTCATGACTGCGGGGATATTGCTATATGTTTTTGAGTATCAGATTTTTGTAAAATTCTTCCTTATGCATATTTTTCCTTGTATATCCGCACAATAGGTAAAAAAAGGCGGAGGGATGAATTGCATATGTGCAAAAGATTTTCGTTATCGGCAGATTTGGATGAGGTCAGGGATCATTTTGGTATACAACGTGTCATGTATTATTATAAAACACGTTATAACATGAGTCCCACCCAGCATGTTCCAATCGTGCTGCATCAGGATGGAGAACGGGTGCTTGATGAATTTCGCTGGGGATTTATTCCCTATTGGGGCAAGGATTGTGTCAATGCAGACCTGAATACCGTTCGGGTAAATCCCAGTTATCGCAAGATGGCGGAAACCCGTCGCTGTATTATTCCGTGCAATGGATTTTATTATTGGCGAAAATTAGGAAAACGCATGTGTGCCGTCCGAGTGGTATTGCCGGAACAGAAAATGTTTGCGGTCGCGGGGCTATATGAGATATGGCAGGATAGCCGAAAGGAACCGTTACGCACCTGTACGATGATGACGGTTCAAGCTAATACGGATATACGTGAATTTGACAGCCGTATGCCCGCTATTTTGGAAGTAGACCAAATAGATTCATGGCTAGATCCGTCGCTCCAGAACATTGATGAGTTGCTGCCTTTATTGCGCACGTATGAGCAAGGTGATATGAGCATCTATCCGGTGACCCCGCTGGTGGCCAATGATGAACATGATAGTCGTGAATGCATTCAGGAAATGGATTTGCAGTGGTCCTGGATTAAACCTTAAATGTATGTTTGAAGATTTGTGTCTAATATTGATCATAAGCTTCCCGCCACCTGCATAGGTATGTAGTGGGGAACAAGCGTCATAATCCGGGGAGAGGGGAAACGGCCGAAGGAGTATCTCATATGGGATGGAGGCGATTGGAATGAGTAACGATACACTCATCCAGCTGCTGGTGCTCATGGTGACGATCATCGGTCTGGTCCAAAACCGGTAAGTGGCAGGTTCCAGAAGGCGGGAGAATTGCCGTAGGCAATCTTCCGTTTTTTTCTGCGTTAAAATGCTCGCGGATTGAGGAAGCTTGCGGTACAATAGAGGCTGGACTACAGGTGACAAGACACCTGAATATACGTCTACATACGATGCATTTTTAAGGGAGAGCGGATCATGAGTGAATTAACTTCATTACCACCAGCCAAGAAAAGGAAATTGCTTTTTAGCGCAGGTCTAAGCTGGCTGTTTGATGCTATGGATGTGGGGCTGCTCTCATTTATAGTCGCAGCATTGGCTAAGGAGTGGCATCTCGGATCGGAGCAGATTGGTTTGCTGACTGCGATGAATTCGATAGGAATGGTATTTGGGGCTGCTTTGGCAGGGATTTTGGCAGATCGTTACGGCAGACGCGCTATATTAGTGTGGACACTGTTGATCTTTTCCATTGCCAGTGGCTTGTCTGCTTTGGCTACAGGTCTCGGTATGCTGCTGGTGCTGCGTTTTATTGCTGGCGCAGGCTTAGGTGGAGAATTGCCTGTTGCTTCGACACTGGTGTCAGAATCAGTGCCTGTGAAAGAACGAGGGAGAGCGGTTGTGCTGCTGGAAAGCTTCTGGGCGGCAGGTTGGATTCTTTCGGCTCTTATTGCCTATTTTGTTATTCCGAAATATGGTTGGCAGCTTGCCTTTATTCTCGGCGCAGTACCTGCCCTGTACGCTCTTTATTTGCGCAGAGCTATTGAGGATTCACCGCGATACAAACAGCAAAGCGTCAAACTTCCGTTACGTGCACGCTTGGCTGCGATTTGGTCCGGACCCCATCGCAAATCTACGCTAATGCTGTGGATTTTATGGTTTACAGTTGTATTTTCATACTATGGCATGTTCCTGTGGCTGCCAAGCATAATGTTTATGAAAGGGTTTGAGCTGGTTAAAAGCTTTGAGTATGTCCTAATTATGACACTTGCACAATTACCAGGTTATTTTACCGCTGCCTATCTGATTGAAAAGCTGGGTCGCAAATTTGTACTAATTATCTACTTGTTGCTCACAGCAGTGTCCGCTATTTGGTTTGGAACTTCGGAAACGGCAGGGATGCTGCTAGCTGCTGGTATCTGCTTGTCCTTCTTTAATCTCGGTGCATGGGGCGCCATGTATGCTTATACCCCGGAGCTATACACAACGTCTGCTCGTTCTACCGGTGTGGGTATGGCAGCTGCATTTGGCCGTATTGGGGGCGTAATCGGGCCTTTTGTGGTTGGTATACTCGTAGGACAAGGCATAGCGTTACCATCTATCTTTGCGATTTTCTTCGTAGCTATCCTGATCGGAGCAGCTGCTGTATGGTTGCTGGGTACCGAAACTAAAAATCAGGAGATTGACTAACCTTTACATTCACCTGTGTAAAGATTCATAATACAAGAGAGAGGAGTGACCTGAAATGGAGCATACCTTTCTGCTCAAGGCAGACTGGAACGGGGGGCGCAACAGCGACGGGCGTATTGAGGCCGGACAGTTGCGAACAGCGATTTCGATTCCGGCTGAGATGGGAGGCCCTGGTGTGGGCACCAATCCGGATGAAATGCTGCTCGGTGCAGCTGCTACCTGCTATCTGATTACTTTGGCGGCGATGATGGAGCGTGCCAGTCTCCCAGTGGTATCACTGGCACTGGAATCAGAAGGGATCGTTGATGTAACGAACAACATTTTTACATATCGCCGAATCGTGCATCGTCCGCGAGTTCTATTGTCCGTCGATGCAGCAGAATCACAAATCGAACAAGCATTGCGCCTTGCAGAGCAGGCTGAAACCTCATGCATGATCTCGCGTGCCGTAGCAGGAAATGTAGCATTGTCTACAGAGCCTGTGGTGGAGCGCGCCTCTTAAAGCAATATCTGTAACAGGAGCAATCATTCCAATTGCCCATCATTTTTTTAATCCAAGGAGGACACAACCATGACAGCACAACAAAAATTGCTCGTATTCGCAGGCTCTTACGCCGAATTGGAAGGTAACGGAGTTTATTCGTATACTTTTAATGAAAAGACAGGAGCCCTGACACTACAGGATGAGTTCTCCGGCTTAAAAAATCCTACATTCCTAAATGTAGACGTTAAAAATCGGAAGCTGTATTCTATTGGCGAGACAACTTCCGCTGCAGGAGCGAAGGTAGGCGAAGCCTCTGCTTTTGAAATTGACCCGGTTAAAGGCACATTTACATTGCTAAATCGTGCGGAAAACGTAGGCTCCACAACTTGTCACATTCAGCGTGATCCATCCGATCGTTACCTGATTGTGGTCAGCTACCACGGAGGTATGGTAGGGCTGGTGTCTCTGACTGAGGACGGACGTATCGGTGAGTTGCTGGATGTTAAACAGCACGAGGGCAAAGGAGCGCATCCTGAGCGTCAGGATCGTCCACATCCACATTCCAGCTTCTTTAGCCCGGACGGCCGCTTCCTGTTCGTACAAGATCTTGGACTGGATCTGATCCGTATTTATACCATTGATGACAGCAAAGGGCAACTGGTGCTGCACGGTGAAACAAAAACCCATGCAGGTGCAGGTCCACGTCACTTAACGTTCCACCCGAACAGTAAATTTGCTTTTGTTATTAACGAAGTGGATTCTTCCATTACTTCTTTCGCATATGATGCAGAAGCTGGTAAGCTTACTGAGCTGGAGAGTGTACCGACATTGCCGTCTGACTTTACTGGCGAAAACACAACTGCAGAAATTGCGATCTCACAGGATGGAGCTTATCTGTACGGTTCCAACCGTGGACATGATAGCATCGTAGTGTACGCTGTAGACGCTGCAACAGGCAAGCTGAGTCTAGTGGAGCATGTATCTGCTGAAGGCGAGCATCCGCGTCATTTTGCTTTGACACCTAATGGTGATTATATGCTCGTGGCTAACCGCGACACCAACAATATTGTTACCTTCAAAGTGGACAAGGCAAGCGGCCGCTTGACCTACACTGGACAACAAGTAACTGTGTCCAAGCCTGTATGCGTACAGCCTTTTTACTTTTCCGTGTAAAAATAGGGCAAAAACATCAGAATTATTGAAGTAACGGTATGCGGCTCGTGACCGCTACGAGAACGGACCAAACATAAAAATTTATTAGTAGAAACGGCTTGTAGGATAACTGCAGCCGTTTTTATTTTATACCCAGTCGTTCCAAATAGATCATTACCCACGGAAGTAATATAAAGTTTTAAGATCATAAATAAAATACGAATAATCTCGGTGGGAAAAGGGTACATATGTTATAAGCGGAACAGTTATCCCTTTTGCAATTTAGGACAAGCACTGTGGCTCCCATATATAAGGGTTGGAGCTTTGAAACGAAAAGATATATTTTAGTCTGAGTATTGGTATCAGTTTGTTAGATCGTTGTTGTTTTGGATAAATTCATGAAAGATGTTAATGGCAAGGATAAGCTGAGTAACGAAGCGAGCAGTTGGATTTGGAGTAGCGATCGGAGAAACCATCTGTTTGCGCAGTGGGCTACACATTGCACGCATTCTTGAGGAGGATGGGATTCATATGAAAATAATCATTACACAAAAGGAAGCCGCCGACAAAGGAATCTGGACAGAGATTATGGGGATGTTTGCTGTAACCAAAGAGGACGAGGTATGGCAAAATGAAGAGTTTATTCTCACCGAGGAACAGGCACGTCAGGTGGGATTACTAAAATAACAAAGGTAAATTAGGACATGTCATCAAGTTTTAAGACCAAGTCTTAAAAAATCGTAACTTATTTTTTATGTATCTGATACACTTTTTAACCGTTCAAAGTTTATGATAGGTACACAAGGGTAATGAAGCTTACAGACACCGTGTACATACCCAAACGGCAAGGAGAGATCAGACATGATGAAATTAGCTTCGAAATGGACCGTATTGACTTTGATGATGATGCTGATTACGACGGCAGGGGCAACAGCGCAAGGCTACACACCTGTAGCAGCTGCTGAAAATCAGGAGACCGTATATATAAACCAAATGGACATTCGCGATGGACAAATTTATTTGTCAGCAGACCCGATTGAATGGTACGAAGGCGCAGCAGCAGACAAAGCATTTGTGGAGCATGAAGGAAATACAGGATTGGATGGAGCGCCGGATGGCTACTACATCGTAAACAATTCCGTACAAAATGACGTGTATCAGGTTGCACCAGATGCTACGGTAGAGGTGCAGATTTATGACCACACAGGGAATATAGAAGACACAGACGTGCAATGGAACGAATCCATTCCTTTGGCACAGTTTGAGAAGGATTTTGCTAAAAAGGATGTTCTGGACCTCAGCCAATTTCCATACCATGTTACGCTTCGTGACGGTAGGGTTGTAAAAATCGTGCAGCAGTTCATTCCTTAAATAGAGGTAAGCTCATACAGACACGTGCTTCTTACTTGATCACAGATCAGGGGAGCACGTGTTTTTGTATTTTGTAGCAAAAAAAGAGGATTTCCATCCCGTAAAGGGTGCGGACATCCTCTTTTTTTCATATATATAATTAGAACGATTTTGCTGCGTCTACTGCACGTTGTACGGCAGAAGCAACGATCTCTTGTGCTTGGTCAGGAGCTTGGTTATGTCCTTCCAGTACAACCTTCACAATGTCTTTAACACCGAAGAAGGTTAAGATGTTGCTCATGAAGTTCAAAGACATCTCAGCAGCAGCAGCAGGCCCTTCGGAATAAACGCCGCCTCTTGCATTCAACAGGGCTACTTTAGTGTCAGTTACAAGACCTACAGGACCTTCAGCAGTGTATTTGAATGTTTTACCAGCTTGGTTCAGGTAGTCAATGTATGTGTGCAGTACAGCTGGAATCGTCATATTCCAGAGCGGGAAAGCAAATACGACTTTGTCTGCTGCCAAGAATTGATCCAGGTAACCATTAGCGATGTTTGCCAGGCGAGCTTCTTCTGCGTTCAGCTCCATGCCTCTTGCGGATTTGAACGTGCCGTTGATCATGTTAGCGTTCAGATAAGGAAGCTCGACGGAGAACAGGTCCAGCTCAGTGATTTCATCAGATGGGTGGGAAGACTTGTAGCTTTCCACGAATGCGTTATACAATTTAACTGTTGCAGATTCTTCAGCTGTACGATCATTAGCTTTGACAAATAATACTTTAGACATGATTTATTTCCCCCTAAGTAAGTTGAATAAGTAAGTTTAGTTAGTAAGTTACCACGTAATATTACAATATAAAGATAATATCTGTCAACACTTCTATATTAAATTTACTTTGAAAAGCTGCTTTATTTTTTACACTGTGAAATTTACGTGTTTCTTTTGCAAAATATCAGTTTTGCGGTAAAATTTAAATGTAAAGTCTAATGAAGAGTATGCTTGGATAGGCGAGGAAGGAAATGAACATGGTGCCATCAAGATTTAACACCATAGTTGAACGAAAAAAGGTGAGTAGCTTGAAGATAGGTTTTTTTGATTCGGGATTGGGTGGAATTACAGTATTGTCTGAGGCGCTAAGACGTTTGCCAAACGAAAATTTTGTTTACATGGCGGATACGCTTCATGTTCCTTATGGAACGAAAACACCCCAAGAGGTGCTTGGTTATGTCAAGGCTTCGGTGCAAACGATTCTAAAAGAGGATATTAAGGCATTGGTGATTGCCTGCAATACGGCTACAAGTATCGCGGTGGCGGAGCTAAGGAAGGAATATAAATTTCCGATTATCGGAATGGAACCAGCCGTGAAGCCAGCGGTCGAGATGAACCGAGCCAATGGTAAAAGAGTTCTGGTGCTGGCGACACCGTTGACATTAAAACAATCCGGTTATGCAGCACTGGTATCCAGAGTTGACGATCACGGAAGTGTGGACTCATTGCCTTTGCCGGAGCTCGTACAATATTGCGAACAGTTGAATTTTGACCGTACGGAATTGTTCAATTATTTTAACCATAAGCTGTCTTCGTTTAACTTAGACGTCTATGGTACGGTCGTATTGGGATGTACACATTATCCATTCTATAAGGAAATTTTGAGAGAACTGCTGCCTTCTCATATTCAGCTCATTGACGGGAGCCAGGGAACGGTCAAACGCTTGAAACAGGTGCTGTCCGAGCGTAATTTACTGGCAGCTCCGTTGACAACGGGCCAATTGCAGGAGGGACATGTCACTTTTCTATGTACCAGTCAGGATAAGGCCTATGTCCATAAGATGGAGCGGGCGCTTGAAATCTATGCGGAGCATGAAAAAATATATTTGTAAGAAAAGAATGGCTGGCGAACAGGTGGGCTAGATCAGCAATCTGAAGCGCCAGCCACATTATTTGTCGTATTATTTATGGATCAGATGCATAGGGAGGTTTTACATGGACATTCAATTTATCCTGAATGAGCTTTATGAAGCAGGCGTACTTGAAAGCCATATGCAAAATCTCAAACCGCTGACTGGCGGAACTTCGAGTGAAGTGGTTGTTGTCATGGACGGTACCAGACCACGATATGTCATTAAGCAAAATGATCCCGCGATTGTAAAAGCCGAGGCAGAATTTTTGCTTACCTATGCACAGATTGAGAAGCTATCTCGAGTGATTTATGTAGATTCCCTGCATCGTTATTTGGTATATGCGTTCAAGCCAGGGTTCACTAGGCAATATAGTGAAAGAAATAAGGATGATTTGCTGCTCAGTCTGGCGACAGAGGTCATTGCACACTACAAATCCCTTCGAGAGGAACGCAAGTATGGTTATTCGGATCATCCGTTTGTGGAATGGAGAGATTTTTTGCTCCACAGAACAAAAGAATCCGAAAAGATTATACAAGACGTCTTACCCCCAGAAAATCATCGGTTCATCCATACTCTTGTGGCCGGATCACCGCAACGGAATATTAAATATTTGCTTCATGGCGATTTCGGAGTACATAATTTTGTGTTTGCCGAAGATGGTACATTGACAGGTATTATTGACCCTGATCCAGTGGTGGGAGAACCTCTGTATGATTTGATATATGCCTTTTGTTCTTCACCGGATAGGCTGACCATCGATACCATTTTGCCGGCAGTAGAGAAGCTTAGTCCAGAGATGACAGGGGAATATGAGCTGAACAGGGAAGTTCTACAGGGATTATACTTTCGTATAGCTACCTGCATTCGCCATCATCCGGAAGATCTAGACCAATATACAGAAGCATGGAACTACTGGCTGAACAGGGTTCGCTGAAAGGAATAGGAAGCATGAGCATACAAGGATGGAATCACATTTGCTTTTCGGTGTCTAATTTGGAGAAGTCTATACAATTCTATCAGAATGTACTAGATGGAAAACTGCTCGTTAAAGGACGCAAGCTGGCTTATCTGGATTGCCTGGGAATGTGGTTGGCTCTCAATGTGGAAGAGGATATTCCGAGAAATGAAATCCATCATTCCTACACGCATATTGCATTTTCAGTAGCGGAAGCGGATTTTGAAAGTATGCTAAACAAGCTGAAAACTCTTAATGTCCCTATTCTGCCCGGACGGGAGCGAAATGAACAGGATAAAAGATCAGTCTATTTTACAGATCCAGACGGACACAAGTTCGAATTCCACACAGGACAATTGCAGGACCGCTTGGAATATTATAAAAATGATAAAAAACATATGACTTTTTCGAATAAGTAAGCGTTATCAAAAAATGTATGAGTAAATTTGGATTTACATACGGAAGCGGGAGGAATACAGAAGTATGTCATTGTCGCAGGAAAGTGGCTCCAAGCAAGCGCAGGCCGTTAAAACGATGACGGTTTTCGCGATTACTTGGCCGATCTTCATAGAAATGCTATTTCATATTTTAATGGGTAGCGTGGATACGTTCATGCTTAGCCATGTTTCAGATGAGGTTGTATCGGCTGTTGGTGTATCCAGACAGTTAATTGAATTTACGATTATACTCTTCAATCTGCTTGGTCTTGGAGTAGGTGTGATCATTGCTCAGTTATTAGGTGCGCAAAAGCATGTGGACGCAAGCCGTGTTACCGCATCGGCACTAACCTTTAATCTGGTATTTGGCCTGGCGCTGAGTTTGATGTTTATCGTGAGCCGGGATTTTTTACTATCCTTCTATCATATTACTCCGACCATCAAGGAAAATGCAGAAATCTATATGATGCTGGCAGGGGGTTCGCTGTTTCTGGAAGCCCTTATGCTAACCGCAGGGCCGGTCATTCGCTCGCATGGTTTTACCAAAGATACGATGATCGTAGGCATTGGTATGAATATATTGCATGTTGTGGGAAATGCATTGCTCATATACGGCTGGTTTGGTCTGCCGCAAATGGGAGTGGCGGGAGCAGCGATTTCAACGGTTATTAGCCGCGTCGTCGCATGTGTGTGGATTTTTATCCTGCTGTACAAACGTGTAAGTGCGCCGATTCGTATCCAATATTATGTACAGCTTCAATGGAGCAAGCTGGTGGCGATCCTGAAAATTGGGATTCCTGCCGGACTGGAATGGCTTTCTTATCAGCTTAGTCAAATGATGGTGACCCGATTTGTCAGCTTTATGGGTACAACAGCGATTGCAACTCATTTTTATACGAATACGATTGTGTACTTTTTTATGGTATTTGGAATGGCCGTTGGCGAGGGAACCGAAATTATTGTGGCTCGCCTGATTGGAGCTGGAGACAAGGAAAAAGCATATCATCAACTTTTGCGAAGCCTGAAATGGTCACTAGTCATTACGATTGCTGTGATCGTGGCTGTATCCTTTTTCCGATATGAAGTGATGGCAATCTTTACGGACGAGCCAGCGATCATTCAATTAGGGGCAGCGATTTTGTTGTTCTGTATATTGCTGGAGCCGGGCCGTGTGTTCAATCACGTGGTCATTAACTCCCTGCGAGCAGCAGGAGATGTTCAGTTCCCCTTAATGATGGCCATTATTTCAATGTGGGGGATCAAAATCCCGCTAGCATATGTGCTAGGCATTCATATGGGATATGGTGTGCTGGGTGTGTGGATAGCACATGCATGCGATGAATGGGTACGAGGTATTTTTCACTATTTACGCTGGAAAGGCCGGAAATGGCAGCACAAATCGTTGTTATCTAAGGCTGAGCTACAAGCGGAATCAATCTAAGGCTCATAGAGGGACTAGAGCAGACATTTCCCAATTGATTTGGTTGATGTCTGTTTTTTTTGCAAAAATAAGCAAATTGGGATGTTCAAACTTTTCAAAAATTGCTAGAATATAGTAACCTCGAATGCAGTAGAGGTTTTCAAAGTTTCAAAGACGGATGGTTTCCAATTGAATCCATGAAGGAGGGAATAAGATGGAACGTAAAGTGCATATCATTCCTTACCAAGTGATCAAGCAGGAGCAACAAGTGAATGAAATACCGCGAGGGGTGGAGATGATCCAGGCACCTGCGGTATGGAACCAGACTCGAGGCCGAGGAGTAAAGGTGGCGGTACTGGACACGGGCTGTGATGCGGACCATCCGGATCTGAAGGCACGCATTATTGGTGGCCGCAATTTCACGGATGATGATGAAGGTGATCCGGAAAATTTCAAGGATTACAACGGTCACGGTACACATGTGGCAGGAACCATTGCGGCAGCGGAAAATGAGAATGGTGTCGTAGGTGTCGCCCCAGAGGCAGATCTGCTCATCATCAAAGTGCTAAACAAGCAGGGCTCGGGTCAATATGACTGGATCATCCAAGGTATCTATTATGCAATTGAGCAAAAGGCAGACATCATCTCAATGTCGCTTGGCGGCCCTGAGGATGTGCCTGAGCTTCATGAAGCAGTAAAAAAGGCTGTAGCCAGCCAAATCCTGGTCATCTGTGCAGCTGGAAATGAGGGAGACGGTGACGCCAGAACGGACGAGCTCGGCTACCCTGGCTGTTATAATGAAGTGATCAGCGTAGGTGCTATCAACTTTGACAGACACGCCTCAGAGTTCAGTAATTCTAATAATGAGGTGGATTTGGTTGCACCAGGAGAAGATATTTTGTCCACAGTTCCGGGCGGGAAATATGCGACCTTTAGCGGAACATCGATGGCTACTCCGCACGTAGCAGGTGCATTGGCGTTGATTAAGCAGCAGGCGAATGCGAGCTTTGAGCGTGATCTCACCGAACCGGAATTATACGCCCAACTCATCAAACGCACAATTCCACTCGGCAATTCTCCTAAGATGGAGGGCAACGGCCTGCTGTACTTGACAGCAGTGGAGGAGCTTTCCCGTATTTTCGACACGCAACGTGTAGCGGAAATATTGAGTACAGCATCGTTGAAGGTTAAATAAGTCGTAACAACGGACTATAACGACTCTCCTAAGCGGAGAGTCTTTTTGTGCGCTTCATTATATTTGAGAATCTCCATTTACATCGTATTCAAATGTCGGGTAACATGTATCTCAAGGAAATAGTCAAGAAAAAAGCGGGGAATTAGCATGGAACAAATGATTGCAAAAGTCAGCGATCTAAGACGTACAGGACAGGCAATGGAAGCACGTGAGCTTTTATTAGAGGCCCTTGAGCAGGAGCCGAAAGAAGCGGAGTTATGGTATCAGACAGCCTGGACGCACGACGTATTGGGCATGGAAAGGGAGGCGGTTCCCTTTTATGAAAAAAGCCTAGGTATGGCACTAGCCGAAGATTCCAGGAGAGGAGCCATCCTAGGATTAAGCAGTACATATCGTGTATTAGGGGATTACGCCAAGGCGAAAGCGTGGTTGGACACAGGAATGAACGAATTTCCGGATTACAGACCGTTTCGGGTATTCTACGCTATGGTGTTATATAATCTGGGGGAACACGGGAAGGCCATGGAGGGGCTGCTCATGGAGTTGGCTGAAACGACCGCAGACATAACATTACAGGAGTACTCCCGTGCCATTCAATATTATGCTGATAAGTTAGACCAGATCGAGGAATAAGTAGGCCGGAGTGAGAGCATAAGCGGCATTGTTTATATATGTTTCCTACATAAAAAGATCACAGTCAGAGAGCAGTAGCCTCATTTTCTGACTGTGATCTTTTGCTTTTTTATTGTCTAGCTAAGGGACCGTACCTTGATGAGCTATATGCGTAATTATTGTGCACCTTCAGTAACAGCGATTTCTTTCTCCAAGTCTACTCTGGACAAATTAGCCTTCAAGTAATCTGGTGTATCGGGCAGCACAAGATGTAGATTGGATTTTTGACAAATACGGATTGTGCACTTGTCGACAACAAAATCAAAAACATGCCCGCCTCCAGTGCGTTCATCATTAATAAAATGGAGATGAAATCCGGCTACTCCAATCCCTTGGGCATAAGCAGGTGTCCAAAAGCCTGTGATCACGCCGGAAGCGTCATTAAAAGTAAAGGTAGGCTGTGACTTGGTTGCTTCGATAAATGGTTTGTAAGGCTTCACTTGATGAGGCACAGTACGTGTCTTTACTTCACGAAAAGTGCCATCCATACGGAAGGCATAGAACAGATTACGGCTTGGAAATAGCTTTAGCAGCAAAGCTTCCAGCTCTTCACGATGCATGGGATGGTCAATAGTATATGTGAAATCTTCGCGGAAAAAGGTGACGGTGGAAAACGGAGTAGTTTCTTCCGGTTTTACGCGATGGGCCGTACCGTCTGGAAGCAAGTGATAAAATTCACCATCGAACGCGATCATCTCGCCATTCAGTTGATCAAAGGTACCAATTCCGAAATCCCCGTGCTTTTGCAGCTCCTCAAAGGCAACAACTCCATCATAAAGACCATCTAATAGAGCAAGCATAGTGGACGTTTGGTAAATATCATGATCAGTTTCTTGCTTGGTTTCCAGTCCTGCAACGGTCATGGTAATACACTTCCTTTTGTAATTGTATGCATTCATTTTCTTTCTTTTTCAATAATAAACGTAATGTTTCAGTAAATAACACAAATACCTCAAAAAAATTATAAAAAATAACGTGTTGCTCTTTAATTGTCACGAAACCGTCACGAGAAAGTCTCGGTAAAAGTTAGTTTAATTGATTTGGTAGCAGTTTGCGTCCCAACTGGATATTATCTTGATAATCAATCGGAATATCAACGACCACAGGGCCATCCGTATGAAGAGCTTGCTGCAATACGTTTTCCAGTTCTTCAGGAGAGTGGACGCGTAATCCAGTGGCCCCAAAGCTTTCCGCATATTTCACGACATCGACATCTCCAAATTTTACGCCAGACGTTCTGCCGTATTTAATCTGTTGTTGAAAGGCGACCATGTCATAGGTACCATCTCTCCATACAATATGCACTAGCGGTGAGTTAAGACGTACAGCGGTTTCGAGCTCCATGGATGAAAACAGAAATCCTCCGTCTCCAGAAATAGACACGACTTTTTGACCGGGGTTGACGAGTGTAGCGGCAATCCCCCAAGGCAGTGCTACGCCCAACGTCTGCATTCCGTTGCTGAATAGCAGGCGTCGCGGTTCATACGAACGGAAATACCGTGCCATCCAAATGTAGTGTGAACCGACATCACAGGTGACTGTGACGTTATCATCAATCAGACTGCGAAGTGTGCGAATAAATTGTAATGGATGAATCAGAAAATCATGCTTGTGGGCTGGAACAGCTGCTTGCTCGTTCAGATCATGGCGTAGACGATTCAATTGGTCGCAGGAGGATTTAGGTAGCTTTAAGGTAGGCAACTCTTCTGCGAGGCCACTCACAATCAGACCTATGTTCCCGATTAACTCGTAGTCCGGTTGATAATCATGATCAATATCGGCTTGATGGTCATCCAGATGAATGAGTGTTCGATTTGCCGGGATGTTCCAGTTTTTTGGGTCGTATTCGATAGGATCATAGCCAATCGTCAGTACCAAATCTGCGGCTCCAAGCAGCATATCACCCGGTTGATTTTGGAACAGCCCCACTCTTCCAAAATAGTGGTCTTCCAGTTCACGGGAGATGGCTCCAGCGGCCTGGAAGGTTTCGACAACAGGCAGATCTGTATCTCGAATAAGAGCACGGATAGCTGCGGTGGCTTCAGGCGTGCTGGCTTTCATACCGAGAAGAAGTACGGGCAGTTTGGCTTTTCTGATTTGGTCTGCGACTTGTTTGATGAGCTCGGCGGGTGCAGTCCCAAGCTGGGGAAGGGAAACCTTCTCAATGACTGTTACTTCGGATGACGAAGTCAACACGTCCTGCGGCAGGCTGACGAATGTGGCTCCAGGCTGGGCTGAGGTCGCAATCCGAAATGCATTAGCAATGGCTTCCGGTACATTATCAGGGTGTTCTACTTCTACACTGTATTTAGTGATAGGTTCGAATAGTCCGGCATTATCCATAGATTGATGTGTGCGTTTCAGGCGTTCCGATCTTGGGACTGCACCTGCAATGGCGACGACAGGATCACTTTCTGCATTCGCGGTGACAAGTCCTGTCGCCAAGTTAGACGCGCCTGGACCCGAGGTAACAATGCATACACCCGGCTTACCAGTTAATCGACCGACCGCTGCTGCCATAAAGGCGGCATTTTGTTCATGGCGGCATACGATCAATTCTGGACCCCGATCTTGAAGAACATCAAAAACAGAATCGATTTTGGCACCTGGAATGCCAAAAATATGCGTAACCCCTTGCTTAATCAAACAGTCGACAACAAGGTCGGCTCCTTTTGTATCGGATTTGGTTTTAGTTTTAGTTTGAACAGCTTGCACTTTTGTACTCAATGCTACCACCTCTTCTTCTTCGTGTGTGAAATAAACTAATGAAATACTTTTAATGTAAATCAATGGATGTATATTGCAATTATAATACAATAACTGGTATTTTCAAGAAAGAAATTTTCAGAAAAAAAGAGAAAATCGTATAAAACGTTTTCAAAGTTTGATTTATCGCGGAAATTAAAATTTGTGGAATTTTCTTATGGTCTCGGTCATCGAGAAGGTTTAGAACAGTTCTCCTCAAATGGGGCAGATCATTTTTATCCGCTCACATGATAAAAATCACTTTCCTCCACAAAGGATAGCGGTTACAATGTAATTGTTGTTAACGTAAACATTAAATTTAAGGTGAAGTAATCCAGCGTGATAGGATGTACAGGAATCATATTATAGCTTTTTCATCCTGTATAACCACGTGGATTTCTATGTTATGGAGAATGTAATTGTTAAAAGGTAAGTAGAGCTCAAATATTTTTGTTAACGTTAACAATTAATTAAGAAACACGATTATAGAAGGGATGAGAAAGTAATGACCAAAACGTTTTTAGACGAAAACTTTTTGTTGAGCAATCCAACGGCTGAAACCTTGTATCATCAATATGCCAAGGATATGCCGATTATTGACTATCATTGTCATTTAAGTCCACAAGAAATTTATGAAAATAAAAAATTCAAGAATATTACGGAAGCTTGGTTGTACGGTGATCATTACAAGTGGAGACTTATGCGGGCCAATGGGGTCGAGGAGCGATTGATCACGGGTGATGGTGAAGATTATGACAAGTTTCTGGCCTGGGCCAAAACTGTACCTACATTGATCGGCAACCCGTTGTACCATTGGACACATTTGGAGCTTCAACGCTTTTTTGGTGTCTACGAGTTGCTGAATGAACAGAACGCACCTGTGATTTGGGAAAAGGTAAACCAAAAGCTGCAGGGTCCGGGCTATGGGGCACGTGATCTGATTGTGAACTCGAAGGTAACTGTCGTGTGCACCACGGATGATCCGACCGACCATCTCGAATACCACAAACAAATCAGCAAGCTGACCGATTTCCCAGTAGCTGTGTTGCCAAGCTTCCGCCCCGACAAAGCTTTGGAAATTAATCGTGAAACCTTCCAGCCATGGGTGGCTCGATTGGGTGAAGTCAGCGGATTGGACGTTTCCGGGTTTGAAGGATTTTTGAATGCGCTGGCAAGCCGGGTGCGCCATTTTCATGCTGCCGGAGGTCGGGTATCTGATCATGCGCTGGATACTGTAGTTTTTGAAGAAACAACACCGGAGGAAGCAGCAGCCATATTCAGCAAGGGGCTGGAGGAAGGCCGTGTGACTCCTTTGGAAGAGGCGAAATATAAGTCGTACGTGATGGTCTTCCTTGGCAAACAGTATGCAGAACACGGCTGGGCGATGCAGTACCATATTCACGCGCTGCGTAACAACAACACTGCGATGTTCCGTCGTTTGGGACCGGATACAGGCTACGATGCTGTTAATGATGGTTCCCTCGCCCGTCCACTGGCAGCACTACTGGACGCACAGGAACTGGCAGGAGGATTGCCAAAAACCATTTTGTATTCGCTTAATTCGGTTGACTATCCAGTATTGGCAAGTCTCGCAGGCAGCTTCCAATCCGGTGGTACAGTAGGGAAAATCCAGTTTGGTACCGCTTGGTGGTTTAATGACCATATCGAAGGCATGCAGGAGCAGATGAAGCTGCTGGCTAATTACGGAGTGCTATCCCGCTTTATTGGCATGCTGACGGATTCGCGCAGCTTTCTATCTTACACACGTCATGAATATTTCCGCCGTATCCTTTGCGATTTAATCGGAACGTGGGTTCAGGAGGGCAAGGCCCCTGAGGATCTGGAACTGCTCGGAGCCATGGTACAAAATATTTGCTACAATAACGCCGAGCAATATTTTAACTTCCCAACGGTTGTTCATAGTAAGTGACGCTACATTTAAAGTGAGGACTCACTAACTTCAGAGAAAAGGAGCTCTTGCTAGGAGCTTGTACCCATCTCCCGGCAAGAGCAATTAAAAACCAAAATAGATATCAATGAGTATGTGAAAATAATTACAAGTGTAGAGGAGTGTGTAGGTATGGGAGTGCCTATCGTGCAGGAGAGCGTCCAAACTGACAACAAGACAGGTGAGCATATTAGCCTGAAAGAAAAGATTTCGTATGGTATGGGTGACTTTGGAAACGGATTCATGTTTGATTTGGGGCAGTTGTATTTGCTGAAATTTTTTACGGATGTAGCAGGGGTTTCTGCAGGAGCCGCCGCAGGCATTTTCTTGGTCAGCAAGCTGTTCGCCGCCGTCTGTGATCCCATTGTAGGGTCCTTTGTTGATTATCGCAAACATATCGGTACACGCGGAAAATTTAGACCTTTTCTTGTCGTTGGAAGCGTTATCCTAGCAATTCTTACGGTTCTTACCTTTATTTCGCCGAATATTTCACCCACAGGCAAACTCATTTACGCCTACGCGTCCTATATGATCTGGGGGATTGGTTACTCTATTGTAAACATTCCATACGGCTCGTTGGGTGCTGCCATTACGCAGGATACTCAGCAACGTGCTTCGTTGTCATCTTTCCGTCAGGCGGGATCACTAGGCGCATTATTCGTAACCAGTGTCGTGGTCATGCCGCTTATTTTATTGTTTCCTAACCATCATGTTGGCTATCCGGTGGTCATGGGGATCATGTCATTCATTGGTGTGATCGCTTTCATCATATGTTACCGAGGAACGAAAGAACGTATTATTAGCCAGTCCGGGCCAAAAGAGAAGCTATCTTTAGGCGTGATTGTGCACACCTTTACGAATAATAAACCCTTGCTGGTGCTCGTTTTAATGACGATTTTCACCATTTCCGCTTACAATATCAAGTCCGCACTGTTGATCTATTTTGCCGAATATAATTTGGGACATGTAGAATTAATGGCGTATATGAATTTTATTATTATCGGTTCGTCACTGCTGGGTGTATTGTTCCTGCCCAAACTGGTACGGCGTTTTGGTAAACGTAAAACAGCAATCTTAGGGATGCTAGTTAGCGTTATAGCCGATTCGATTAACTTTTTGATGCCTTCCAACGTATATATTTTCACAATTCTGGCGAGTATTTCGTTCATTGGTATTAGTATTCCCAACGGGGTTACCTGGGCATTCGTGTCCGATATCATTGATTACGGCGAATGGTCATCCGGGGAGCGCAAGGAAGGGATTACCTACTCACTATTTAACTTTTCACGTAAATTGGCTCAATCCTTGTCCGGCTTTCTATCGGGTATTGGACTGGCGCTTGTAGGATATGTACCGAATGTGATTCAATCCTCTGGAACGCTGCTTGGAATCAAAGCCTTGCTTTGTCTTTATCCGGCTGTTGCCTTGGCATTGGCTATGCTAGTAATCGGTAAAATGTACAAACTGACGGACAGCAGACATGCAGAAATGGTTCAAGAATTACAGCGTCGACATGCGGACAACCGCGTATAATTTGTGAAGGTCTTCTTTTCCGGGCGGCTCCTGTGGTATGGTGAGTATATAATTTTTTAGAGCCTTACTAAGGAAAGGATACGTATATGGCAGCTACTATTAAAGACATTGCCAAACTGGCTAATGTTTCCCATACAACCGTCTCCCGGGCGCTCAATAACAGCCCGCTGATTAAAGAAGATACGAAACGCAAAATTATGGAGTTGGCAGAGCAGCTCAATTACATTCCAAATTACAATGCTAAAAGCCTGGTTCTCCAGCGCTCGCATACGATAGGCCTGTTTTTCACCAGTATTTCAGAAGGCACCAGCTCCAGTTTTTTTGCGGATACCATCCGTGGAGTTAACAACGTCATTGGGGTGGATTACAATCTGTTTGTGCGAGGAATTGACGATTACGCTGATTTTTCTGCTATTCATCGCAAGCGTTTTGATGGCATCATTCTGATGAGTCAAAGCGAAGCGGACAACCCTTTTATTTATCATGTGCTAGGTCAAGGCATTCCGCTAGTTGTACTGAACCGGCAGGTGTCTGGGGCTGGGATTGTAAATGTGATTTCTAATGATAAGGAAGGCTCCTATGAAGCTGTTTCCTTTCTCATTGAAAGCGGGCATGAACGCATTGCGATTATCGAGGGGGTAGAAGGCTTCAAGTCGACCCAGCAACGCCGCGAGGGTTTCATGAATGCATTAATTGATCGTGGTAAGCCGATCCGACACGAATATATTGTGCAGGGTCACTATGATACGGAAAGCGGAAGTCTGGCAATGAAGCAACTGCTTGCCTTGGAAGAACCACCGACAGCAGTGTTTTGCTCTAACGATGATATGGCTATTGGTGCGATGAATGCGGTATTTGAAAATGGCTTGAAAGTACCGGAGGATATCTCTATCATTGGGTTTGACGATATCGGCTTCTCAATGTATACGACTCCACCGTTAACGACGGTCAAAAGACCGATTGAGCAGATTAGCGAGCGCGGAGCCGCTTGCATTCTGGAACGAATTCAGTCACCGTCCAATGAGGGCGAGCTTATATTTATGGAAACCGCGCTCATGAAGCGGAAATCGACGGCAGACAGACTACGCTGAGTTTTGTTATGTAAAAGAGGCAAGCCCCAAAGGGGCAGGAACAATGCTCAAGCACTGTTCCTGCCCCTTTTTTGTTGAAATGAGCACTGCTTCGTCATGTATTTAACGAAAGAGATTGGTTTTAGCCAGTTCAACAATCTCGTCCCCGCGTCCGTTCAGCACGGCTTTCATCATCCACAGTGTAAAGCCCTCTGCTTGCTTAAGATTAATTTTAGGTGGCATGGATAGTTCCTGGCGGTTCACCACCACATCTACCACAACAGGGCCGTCATGAGCCAATGCTTGCTGAATGGCATCCTCCAGCATGGTCGGATCTTCAACCCGAATGCCCTTAAGTCCCATGGCTTGTGCTACAGCACCAAAATCAGGGTTAACCAGTTCAGTCCCGTTTTCCAAGAATCCGGCTGCTTTCATTTCCAACTCGACAAAGCCGAGAGCGCCATTGTTGAAAACAATAACTTTTACAGGCAGTTGATGCTGTTTTAGGGTGAGTAGGTCGCCCATCAGCATCGTGAGTCCACCATCGCCTGAGAGGGCAATCACCTGTCGGTCAGGCTCAGTGGCTTGCGCACCGATCGCCTGCGGCAGTGCATTTGCCATCGTACCATGATTGAAGGAACCTAAAAGTCGGCGCTGACCGTTCATTTGCAAATAACGTGCTGCCCATACTGTGGGAGTACCGACATCACAAGTGAAAATAGCATTTTCCTGGGCGGCATCACTGATAACCTTGGCGAGATATTGCGGATGGATCGGCATATGGCCTGGCTTACCTACCGCCAGATCGTCCAGCTCCTGGCGTACCTTGGCATAATGGGAGACGGTTTTTTCCAGATGCTTGGCATCATGCTTCGACGTTAAATGAGGAAGCAGCATTTCCAACGTTGCCCTTACATCCCCGCATAAACCATACGTCAACGGAGTTCGTCTGCCGAGATGGGAAGGATCTATATCTACCTGTAGGACAATCGCATCTTCAGGATAAAATTGTCTGTAAGGAAAGTCTGTTCCGAGCATGAGCAGGACGTCACAATCCATCAAGGCATGGTACCCGGAAGAATACCCGATCAGCCCCGTCAATCCAGCATAATAAGGGTTGTTATATTCCAGATATTCCTTGCCTCGCAGAGCGGATACCATGGGAGACTTTAGCTTGTCGCACAGCTGCATAAGCAAGTCGTGAGATTGAGCACAACCAGCGCCACATAGCAGCGTAATTCGTTTACCGTTATTTAAATATTCGGCCAGCCGGGAAATTTCAGAAGCGGACGGATGGACGACAGGTGCTGTGGGGTGATAGACATGTTCAGGAGTGGGCACCTTTTCCGCTTCCAAAGCTGCTACGTCACCGGGAAGAACAATGACGGAAACACCTGAACGTGAAACTGCCTCCTGAATAGCCATGGTCACTGTTCTTGGAATTTGACGCGGTGTGGTAATTACCTCACAAAAGTGACTGCATTCTCCAAAAAGATGCTCAGGGTGTGTAGCCTGAAAATATTCACTTCCGATTTCATCACTTGGAATATGAGCCGCAATAGCAAGTACAGGCACTCGATTGCGGTGGCAATCATATAAACCGTTAATCAGATGCAGATTCCCGGGGCCGCTACTACCGGCACATACGGCAATGCTGCCACTAAGATCAGCATCTGCTCCAGCTGCAAAGGCAGCCACTTCTTCGTGCCTTACATGAATCCATTCAATTTGACCATTGCTGCGAATGGAATCCACCATATTATTTAATGAATCTCCAACGATGCCATAGATCCGCTTGACCCCTGCATTAACTAAAACTTGTACAATAGTATCTGCGATTGTCTTCATAGATGCTCCTCCTGCCTAGTAAGTAGTGTTATCCTGCCCGTGCTTTCTTGCGTCTATTCTGCTGAAATGTATATATGAACAAGGTCTCGGGATAGGGTAATAGTTAGCCTTAACCGTCTTGGAACAGGTACGAAACAACGCAAGAAGGACAATATACTTGCATATTTTTATATAAACGTATATGTTAACGTGTTCATATTATTGTCATTATTATTTTTTTAAACTAAAAATGTTGATAAAACTATTTTGTTAACGTGTGCATTGTGATAAAATAACGGTGAAATCATTATGGTACTAGTGGGAGGCTACTCCAGATGAAACATGTAGATGAATTAGACCAATTAAACAGAAAAAGCTTTATCATTACAGAACCACATCCCGAGAGGGTACTGCAATTCGGGGAAGGGAACTTCCTGCGTGCTTTTGTAGACTGGCAATTTGACAAAATGAATAAGCTGGCAGAATGGAATACAGGGGTTGTGATTGTACAACCGCAGCCAGGAGGCCTTGTGGAGAAGCTTAACGTACAGGATGGTCTCTATACGGTTATCCTTGAAGGAATTAAGGACGGGAAAGCCATGAAAGAGCATACCGTTGTGGAGTGCGTCACTCGTGGTATTAATCCATACGGCCCGGAATTCATGGAGTATGAAGCATTATCCCAAAAGCCAGAGCTGCGCTTTATTGTTTCAAACACAACGGAGGCAGGGATCGCTTATGCACCTGAGGATCAATTGGAAGATCGCCCGCAAAAAAGCTTTCCAGGCAAGCTGACCGCCTTTCTGTACAAGCGCTTTCAATTTTTCAAGGGCGATCAAAGCAAGGGACTGGTCATTATTCCGTGCGAACTCATCGACCGTAATGGAGACGCTCTCAAGGAAATCGTGCTGAAATATGCGAACCAATGGGAGCTTGGGGCCGAATTTATTGCATGGCTAGAGAAAGCGAATACGTTCTGCAACAGTTTGGTGGATCGGATTGTACCTGGTTATCCCAAAGACCGGATTCATGAAATCCAAGCGGAATTGGGTTACAAGGACGATTTGGTTGTTGTGGGCGAACAGTATCATTTATGGGTTATTGAAGGGCCACAGTGGCTTAAAGAAGAATTACCTGCTCATTTGGCTGGATTGAATGTACTGATTGTCGACGATATGGCGCCATATCGTACACGGAAGGTGCGCATTTTGAATGGAGCACATACGGCGCTTACCCCTGTAGCCTATCTATATGGCCTGGATACAGTGGGGCAAGCGGTCGAGCATAAGGTTATGGGCGAATATATCCAGTCGTTGATTCGAGAAGAAATTATTCCGACACTGGACTCGCCAGCAGCGGAATTAAATGTATATGCCGACGATGTGATTGAACGGTTCCGTAATCCCTATGTAAGTCATTATGTCATGAGCATCGCATTGAATTCGGTATCCAAGTTCAAGACACGGAACTTGCCATCCTTGCTACAGTATGTGGCACAGCGTAAGGCGTTGCCTGCCAAAATCGTATTTTCGCTAGCATCCTTACTCGTATTTTACCGGGGAGACAGAAATGGTGAGTCGATTGCATTGGCCGACGAAGCGGAAGTATTGAGCACGTTTGGCGAACTGTGGAGTACGTATGACGGATCTCTCGCTGGAGCGAAGCAATTGACCGAGCAGGTACTCAGCAAACAGACATGGTGGGGTCAAGATCTGAATCAGATCGAAGGGCTGGCTGAACAAACGGCGCAGCACGTGTATGAAATTACAAGCAGAGGAATGAAGGAGACGCTCGATTCTCTAACCGGGAACAGCGTACCTGGAGCATAAGCAAGGAGGAGACTGGAATGCTGGAATTCATTCAAATTCATGATCAAGATAACGTGGCTGTCGCTTTGCGTGATTACAAACAGGGAGAGACGCTGGCATGGGGAGCACAACAAGAACAATGCGTGGAGCTGGCGGAGGATGTAGCGCGTGGGCACAAAATTGCGTTGCAGGACATCCCTGAAGGTGGGCATGTCCTGAAATACGGATATCCCATCGGTCATGCCATTCAGCCCATTCAGGCAGGTCAACATGTGCATACGCATAATACGAAAACGAATCTGACAGGTGTGGAGGAATATACTTACAAGCCTAAGCCAGCTCCTCATATTTATGAACAGGAGAGTCGGACGTTTCAAGGATTTCGGCGCAAGGATGGTCGTGTAGGGATTCGCAATGAGTTGTGGATTGTGCCGACGGTAGGCTGTGTGAACGGAATTGCCGAACTCATTTTAAACCGCTTCAAGCAGGAAGTGGGAGATATCTCACCTTTTGAAAATGCACTTGTGCTCAAGCATAACTATGGATGTTCTCAGTTGGGCGACGACCATGCACATACGCGCACGATTTTGATTGATGCAGTGAAACACGCGAATGCAGGTGGCGTACTAGTACTTGGTTTGGGCTGTGAGAACAATGAAATGAAAGAATTTAAAGAAGCCATCGGGGAATATGACGCGGAGCGGGTGAAGTTTTTACTTTCCCAGGAGGTGTCGGATGAAGTGGAGGAAGGGGTAAAGCTGCTCCATGAAATTTTTGCAGCTGTGCAAGAAGATCGAAGGGAGCCTGTACCTTTGTCTGAGCTGAACATCGGCTTGAAATGCGGTGGATCTGACGGTCTGTCGGGTATTACTGCCAATCCACTGCTTGGACGATTGTCGGATTATATGGCAGCACAGGGTGGAACGACCGTACTGACGGAGGTACCCGAAATGTTCGGCGCGGAGACGATTTTAATGGAGCGCGCTGCCGATGAGCAAGTATTCGATAAGATCGTACATTTGATTAACGATTTTAAACAATATTTTCTGGATTATAAGCAGCCAGTATACGAAAATCCGTCACCAGGCAATAAAGCAGGCGGCATCACGACACTGGAGGATAAATCACTGGGCTGTACGCAAAAATCCGGGTCCTCCACGGTCACCGATGTCATTCAGTACGGAGAGCGTCTCAAGACCAAGGGCCTTAATCTGCTCAGCGCACCGGGGAACGATCTAGTTGCTTCTTCGGCGCTTGCTGCAGCGGGCTGTCAGCTCGTCATATTCACAACCGGGCGCGGCACGCCTTTTGGCTCCTTCGTTCCGACGATGAAGGTGTCGACCAACTCGCCGCTATATAAGGCTAAACCTCACTGGATCGACTATAACGCTGGTTCACTGGTGGAGGATGTCAGTATGGAAGATGCGCTACGCAACTTTGTCGATTACATTATTGATGTAGCCAGTGGAACCTGGGTGAATAATGAGAAAAACAATTTCAGGGAGCTTGCTATCTTCAAAAATGGTGTTACATTGTAAAGGGTTGTAACCTAAAAGGAGGCGGAAGAATCCGCCTCCTTTTTGTGTTTGAATGCTGCTAAATACACATGTTAGACTTACTGCAAACCATACTATACGGATATTCGCATAAGGGGGAAATACAGTGCAACATGACATTATTGCTTATCGAGAAGAAAATCATGATCAACTCGTAGATATTTGGCATCGGGCAGTACGCCAAACGCACACATTTTTGTCTGAAGAGGACATTCAATTTTACCATCACATCGTAAGTAACGGCGCTTTTAGAGAACTTGAAGTTTGGGTAGAATGTACTAAACTTCAGGAGCCCACGGGTTTTATCGGGCTGGACGGGCAGAAAATAGAGATGCTGTTTGTCGACCCAGAACGGCATGGACAGGGCACAGGCAGCCGACTTATCAAGCATGCTGAAAAAATAAAAGGGACGCACCTCAAAGTAGATGTGAATGAGCAAAACGAGAAGGCGCATGCTTTCTATAGACATTATGGCTTTAAACAAACAGGACGATCTGCGCTGGATGGATCAGGCCGGGCATTTCCGTTGCTTCATATGGAACTGAACAAATGAATGCTCTATAGGATCTACATTTTGAAAACTGGAATATTTTATAATTTTCCTTGTCATATGTTTGATTTCATGATATAACTTAATTACGTTATAAATACGTAATTAAGTTATTTTTGATTGGGATATAGATCATGGTTTGTTTGATGAGTACAAAAGTCGGACAAGGAGGTGGGGAGGGTGGATGATCTTGTTCACTCCGACATCACAGATCTAGACACACTTGTTAACATGATTAAGCTGTCCTTTTCGTTTATGGATGGTACCCATATGATCGCTTTATGCGATCAGCTGTATTACCACGTCAACCAGAAGTATCAAGAGTGGCAGCTCTACAAAGCATTCAAGAAACCTATACAACCGATACATACCAAACGGCCGTTAGTCTACTATTACGGCTACAGTCATCTTATGAAAGGCATGGCCTTCCAAAAACAGGGCAAGTATGAGGCCGCCCGAGACTGCATTGAAAAATATGCAGAGTTAGGCTGGTTTAATGGTCTCGATCCATATGGAGAAGCAGAAGTGGATTATTATCGCCATGCTGCGAGAGCTAATTTATATGCTCTTGATATTTTGTCAGGTCGTTCCGAAATGTTGCAGGAATACGTTCAATTTCTTCGTGACAATCCGGAAGAGCTGTTACCAGGACTTCTTTCCATTGTTGAGGGAGCGACCAGACACGACTATCCTTTGGAGCGCGTGCTTGAATCATTTGCCGAACAAATTGAGGATTTTAAATATTTTGAAGAGCCTGTGAATGTTTCATATTATTTTCGCTTCTGCTATCAGTTGGCTCTTTATTATATAAAACTGCGGCAGTTTAGGGTTGCGTTGGGCTATATCCTGCAATCTCTCAAGCTGTCCGATACTCTGGGTATGGAACATGAGCATGAGTTTAGGAAATGTACTGCTATATTTGAGATTTTCAGATCCCAAGCTACGGCAACACAGCAAGACCAATATATAACTATTCTAAAAGGAGTGTTAAAGGATGAAAAAATTGATTTCACGCCCGTTGTCGCTCAGTCTGTTTAGTTTGCTGGTGTTTGTTACTAGTCATGATCTCATCACCGTGTTTTATCATGGAGCCAATCATTAATAAGTGAGAATGGTAAAAAGTAGGATGTTTTGATTAACCAAATAGCAAGTAAACTCATGAAGATCAGAGCTTGCTTGCTATTTAGCGTTTTTTATGAGGAATATTTAAGCGGTTGTAGGCTTGTGCAACAAACCTTGTTCTAATGGATGCAATGAAATCCTTGTCTGTTGGTAAGCGGGGAATGTTTCTTCTGTACTGTATGATCCAATTTTTAATGCTGCGTCCAGTGCTCGTAGCAAGCAACCCACGAATTGCTCTGGCGAAAAGTAAATGCTTTTCCCGACCATATGAATGTGAAGCTCGTTATGGTCACGGTTGCTTACAGACAGTAATAAACCTTGACCCTGAAAACCCGTACCGATGGCGCGTACTTTGTTTATACCTGAAAGTAGTATTTCTGTTTTCAACGCACGTCCTTGTTCCTCTACAAACACAGATATCAGCCGTTTGTCAGTAACGATAACAATTTGGTTACCCTGAAACGTATGGCTAAGGTGTAGGAAATCTTTATACACTCCAATAGTTTGCTCATGCGGAGAGACAATCCCCATCCGTACAAACTCATCCAACTCTGTGACGTCGGGCTCCTGATGATTTTTAATTCGTTTTTTGATACTGAATTGAATGGTCAAGATCCCCAAGATAGCTATAAGAAAAGCACTAAGGCGGACGTGGTATATAAAGAACATCAAAACGATAAAGCCGCCGAGTAACCACTGTCCCCAAGTCAAATAACGCAGCTTTTGTTGTGCCGTACGGCGATAATAACCATAGCCCTTTCCTGGCTGATACTCTTTACTTAACTTTGTCATACCGCGCAGCATGGTCAATCCATAAATCGATAGGACTGTCATCCCGAGCCCCAGGAGGGTCATAAACCATTCCTGAGCTGCCACGCCGACTAAAGTACACAGGCCAAACATGAAGAACCCTGCCCAGCAGGCAAACCTTTTAATCCGAACCTGTTTCTGAATCGAACGAACTAATTCTTCCATTCTTAATCCTCCTGATCTAGGTACATAGGTAATGATTGGAATTCTATATAGTCTTATCGTACCATCTGATAGTCTTTTTCGTAAATTAATAGAAATAGAAAATCCAAGGGCTGGAATAATTTTTTTGCGTATTGTCCTATCTTCACCTGAACTTTAGACACCAAAATCAAAAAATCCAGTACTACTCATTAAAAGCAGAAGCCCCTAAAATAATTAATGTAAGTGCTTACATTATGAAGAAGGGAGGTCTTCTGCATGAGTACAGGATGGAAAAATCCACAGCCACAGCCGTCGGTTCGATCGAGGAAGGGGACATCACTAGCGCGCAGATGGGCTCAACAAAGACATTTGCAGACCATGGCACTGCTTGGAGTGGTATGGATGATTATTTTCCATTACATTCCGATGTACGGCATTTTGATTGCTTTCAAACATTTTGACATTATTGGTACTATATCAAGCGCACCATGGGCGGGGTTAGAACATTTTCGTGCCTTCTTAGAGGATGATAGCTTCTGGTATATTGTCAAAAATACACTGGGCATTAGCCTGCTCAAGCTGGCAATCGGGTTCCCGTTACCTATTGTGTTTGCTCTGTTTCTAAATGAAATCCGGTCTACGCGGTTTAAAAAATCTATTCAGACCATTTCGTACCTTCCTCACTTTCTATCATGGGTCATTCTTGGCGGAATTTTAACCACATGGCTGGCAGATACCGGGATGATCAATCAACTGTTGCTGGCTTGGGGCTGGATCGACCAGCCGATTAGTTATTTAGCGGAGCCAGGCTATTTTTGGACTATCGTCGTCAGCTCGGATATTTGGAAGGAGCTTGGATGGTCAGCTATTATTTATTTGGCAGCCATGGCGGGCGTATCTACGGACATGTACGAAGCAGCCACCATTGACGGAGCGGGACGGTTTCAGAAAATGTGGTACGTCACACTTCCCGCCATCAAGGGCACAATATCCATTTTGTTTATTTTAGCGGTCAGCGGCATATTGAACTCCAACTTTGATCAAATTCTTGTCCTGCGTAACTCGCTAAATGAAAGTGCAAGTAATGTAGTTGATATTTATGTATATCAGGTGGGCATTCAGCAGGGACGCTTCTCGTATTCTACTGCGGTGGGATTGCTAAAATCAGTTCTTGCTCTCATTTTGCTGCTGATAGCCAATTCGGTGACCAAACGGATGAATAATACCTCTCTATTTTGAAGGAGGACGGATGTATGCAGTTATTGCGACGCAGAACAGCAGGCGAAGCGATATTCGATTTCTTCAACAACATCTTCATGCTGGTTATTTGTTTTGTGACCTTATATCCCGTGTGGTATGTGCTGGTGAACTCCTTTAACGAAGGAGCTGACGCAATGCGAGGCGGCATTTACTGGTGGCCGAGACTCTTTAGTCTGGATAGCTATCAGGCTGTTTTTGCCAACAGCGGCATCATGACTGCGATGGGGGTAACGGTTGCCAAGACGCTAATTGGCACGATTGTACATGTGTTTTTTACCGCAATGATTGCATATGCATATTCCCGTAGAGAGCTGATCGGGCGTAAGCTGTATATGCTGATCGGCACCATTACCCTATTTTTCGGTGGAGGTTTGATTCCTACGTATTTGCTGATCCGTGATCTTGGGCTGCTGGACAGCTTTTGGGTGTACATCATTCCTGCAATGTTCAGCTTTTTTGACCTTATTATTTTTATGGCTTTTTTCCGGGAGCTGCCGGATGCGTTGGAGGAGGCGGCGAAAATAGACGGTGCTAACGACTTCAGCATCTTCTGCCGGATCGTACTTCCTGTATCGATGCCTGTAGTAGCGACCATTTCGTTGTTTCATGGGGTGTACCAGTGGAACGATTATTTTACAGGAATGATCTATATCAATAATACGGATCTTCAGCCGATTCAGACGTATTTGTACCGAGTTGTTGCCCAATCCAGCTCTAATCAAATGATGTCTGCCGCACCCGGGATTGTCGCCCAGTCCGTTACTTCGCAGTCCATCAAGCTGGCGACGATGGTCATAACAACGTTGCCGATTGTACTTGTATATCCATTTCTGCAAAAATATTTTGTCAAAGGGCTAATGATCGGCTCGGTTAAGGGCTAGCATATCATCCAAAGGGGAGATTTATGATGAACATTCGCAAATGGCAGAAGGGGCTGTTAGCTGTTGTTCTACTGGTAGGAACGCTCGTGGGATGTACATCCGGTGGAAGTGGCGCTGTCACGGAATTGAAGGACGAGAAGACTAAGGCTTCGGCAGATGCGCCAGGCTGGAAGGCCGATACAGAGCCGATTACGTTTGACTGGTATTTAAATTTTTCCTGGTTCCCGAACAAGTGGGGGACGGACATGACTTCGAAATATGTGACGCAAAAGACTGGAGTCAGTGTCAATTTTATCGTACCTGCTGGGAATGAAAATGAAAAGCTGAATACCATGCTCGCCTCCGGTAAGCTGCCTGATTTTGTCACGCTTGGTTGGGGGGAAGATGCGGTCAAAAAAATGATCGAGGGCAAGATGGTTCTCCCGCTTAACAAGCTGGCCGAGAAATACGATCCGTATCTGATTAAAATGGCTGACCCGGCCAAAATGTCCTGGTATCGTCAAACAGACGGGAATGTATATGGGTATCCCAACGCGTCCTCTTCACCGCAGGACTACCAAAAATACGGCCAAAATTTTGTCTCCAATCAGACGTTTATGGTTCGGAAGGATATGTATGAGGCGATTGGCAAGCCGGATATGAGAACACCGAAAGGATTTTTGAAAGCGCTTCAAAAAGCGAAAGAGAAATTTCCAGAGGTGAACGGTCAGCCGTTGATCCCGATAGGATTCCACGAATTTACGGATAACGGGAATTATTCTTTTGAAGACTATTTACTCAATTTTCTAGCCATTCCGCATGAAAAGGATGGGAAGCTGTACGACCGTCGTTCAGACGAAGAATACATTCGCTGGCTCAAAACATTCCGTCAAGCGAACGAGCAGGGCCTAATCGCCAAGGACGTATTTATCGACAAACGTCCGCAAATGGAGGAAAAGGTGGCACAAGGCCGATATTTTGCCATGCTATATCAGCGTTCCGACTTTGCTACACAACAGGTGATGTTACATGCGAAGGACCCGAACTCCGTCTACATTGCGGTGGATGGACCCTCCAACAGTAAGCTGGACCCGCCGACGCTGGCCGGTCCGGGCATTTCCGGTTGGACGGTGACGCTCATTTCGAAGGATGTCAAAGACAAGGAGCGGGCTATTGAATTTCTGACTTATCTGATTAGCGAGGAAGGGAACCGTGATCTATATCTAGGGGAGCAAGGAAAGCTGTGGGACACGGTTAACGGTAAGCCAGCCTTCAAGCCGGAGGTACTGGAACTGCTGAACAAGGATCGCTCTGCTTTTGACAAAAAGTATGGCGCCTCCTTCACTTTCTGGATGCTGATGGATACGAATATGAATTTGCAGTGGGCGCCGCCCAGCGTCGAGCCGTATAAGCAGCCGGAAGATTGGACGAAAGGCAAGACCCACAGCTTCTCCCAATATGAAAATATCAAACCGACCGGAACCTCGGCAGAAGGCATTGCTTCAGGCCAGATAGACAAAATTTGGGGCAAGGCATTACCGAAGCTGCTGCTAGCTTCCTCGGATGAGGAGTTCGATCAGCTGTTTGCCCGCTTTTTGGAAGACCGCAGAAAAGCAGGCTATGACAAAGTAATGGCTTATCAACAAAAAGCCTATGAGGAAAACCTCAAAAAAATGGAACAGTTCACAAAATGATCTCGCTCAATCATTTATCTATTGAATGTTAAGGATGTGATTTCATGTCAGGCCGTGTACGTTCACAGCTGAAGAGCCTGCTGCGCCGCCATATATGGCAGTGGCTGACGGATACGGCCGATCGGCTAGGCGGTTGCTCCCTTCAAGTCAAGCTCATTGTCGCTTATATCGGCGTCATTTTAATCCCGGTGGTATTGTTCTCGCTATATACCTTTCATCAATTGTACGAGAACACCATGCATGACATTACCGTACAAAATCAGTATGTACTGGATACAGAGCTGGCCCAGATTCACAGCAATATGGAAATTATGGAGCGGACCGCACAGCTTGCGATTTCAGATCGCAACGTACTTCGTTATCTAACCGAGGAACGTGAAATAAGCAGCGATGAACTGGTTCAATTCAACTTAAATGTGTTTCCCAATTTACAGCACTTGCTGTACAGCAATCCCAACGTAGAGAATATCCGGCTGTATACGAGTAATCCCCAGGCACATGAAATATGGCCCATGATTTTCAATGAATCACGCCTGCCCAAGGCTTCCTGGCTGACAACGGCTCAACATCAGCAAGGAAAAATATGGTGGGATATATACAAGGGACCTAAGAGCTTATTGCTGGGGCAAGCAGGGCAGGAAAGTGAAGCGGTACGGTATATAGCATTGCTGCGTGAAATTCAGGCTAGCGGGGGAAAACACGCAGGCTTGGTGGAAACCAACATGAGGCTGGAGCTCTTTTCACCTAGAGTATTCGGAACCGCACCACGTGATTATGCATGGCAAATGTTCATCCTGAACGGTGGAAAATCAGTGTCTTCTACCGATATAGCTACAGCTTCCTTTCAACCTGATCCCATTCCGATCCCTCTGTCCCATGTGCACCATCTGTTACAGTCCCGCGTTCAGGGACAGGGTGGTGCTTTTGACTTTACCTATGGAAATAAGCCCTATCTTGGTTTGTACCGTTATATAGAAGGACTAGATGCCTATCTGCTAAATGTAGTGGCGCTGGACGGTCCGCTGGGTGACCTTCGTCAAAAACGCAATGCCATGCTGCTCATTATTTGTATATTAATATTGCTAATGTCCGTCATTTCTTATACCTTGCACGCCCTTATTCTCAAGCAGCTGCATACACTGCGTGAATCTATGAAAAAAGTACAGCAGGAGGGCGACTTTCAGCTTACAATCCCGGTATATGGGCGGGGAGAAGTCGCGGAGCTAGCACTATATTTTCGCAGTTTGCTAAGTCGGATTAACGTGCTCATTACTGAGGCTGTACAGAAGCAGGCCGCTGCTCAGGAGGCCGAGCTACAGGGACTCAAACATCAGATTGATTCCCATTTTCTCTATAATACATTGGAAAATCTAAAAATGATGGCGGAGATCGAGCGACAGTATCCGCTGTCGGATGCGCTCACCTCCCTTGGTTCGATGATGCGCTATAATCTCCAATGGTCTGGGTCGTGTGTTTCTTTGCGGGATGAAATCCGTCATATTCAGCATTATGTAGCCATTATGAACATCCGCCATGATAACCAAATTGCACTGGACATTCGCCTGTCGTCGACGTTTATGGAACTGGAAATACTGAAAATGTCGCTGCAGCCTGTAGTCGAAAATGCGATAAAGCACGGTTGGAGTGCATTACAAAGCCCGCTGTGCATCACCATTGAAGCCTTCTCCAAGCAAGATATCGTTGAACTGCGTATACAGGATAACGGAGTGGGGATGTCTGAAGAAAGAAAAAACGCCATCATGGCTGGTCTGGAACAGACGTATATGGGTTCCCACGAGCCAGGGGTAAATAGGGGGATCGGTTTGTATAATGTGCATCGCCGTTTGAGTATGCAGTATGGCCTAGGGTTTGGCATAAAACTGGCCAGCATTCCTGGACAATCGACGACAGTAACCCTGATTTTGCCTAGACGTCACATCACGAGGGGGGCGAACCATGACGATTAAGCTGTTGATTGCAGATGACGAGAAGAACATTCGAATGGGGCTACAAGCTATGATCGAACGGGAGTATTCCGATCTCTATGAATGCGTGCTGGTCAAGGACGGAGGCGAAGCCTGGCAGCATGTAAAGGAGTTTTCACCCGAGTTGGTGATAACAGATATCCGTATGCCTGTTATGGATGGAATTATGCTGATGCAGCATATTCGCAAGCTGGAGCCAAGAGACAGACCTTTAGTAATCATTCTCAGTGGATATGACGAGTTCCAATATGCGCGGGAAGCGATTCGTTGTGGAGCGCGGGAGTATTTGCTGAAGCCGATCGTGAGAGAGGAACTGTTCAGTGCGTTAGCAGTTTTGAACGAAGAATTACAGCAAAGGAACTCTCTAATAAACGATTGTGTGAATAGCGGGGAGATAGATAGACTGACTGGAAGAACGAACGTTGCTAGTGCGATTGCCGATAGAAGCGGCAGCTTGACGAGAGCAATCCAGTACATCCATGCTCATTTCAGCGAGGATTTGAACATGGCGGTAGTATCTAATGTAGTATCCTTGAATTATACGTATTTTAGTCAGGCGTTCAAAGCCTATACAGGTCTTAGTTTTGTTCAATATTTAAAAAGACTGCGCATTGCAGAAGCCAAAAAGCTGCTAGGGCGTCAAGAGGGCAAGATTTATGAAATTGCGGCTACTGTGGGCTTTGACAATGCCAAGCATTTTAACAAGGTGTTCCGTGAACTGGAAGGGATGACTCCGCAGCAGTTTCGGCTGAAGAATCTAAGGGGTAATTGAAAGTAAGGATGGAGAAAACTTCACTGCCTTTTTACCCTTATCCTGATATAATGAATGAAGGTAAACATAACCATGGCCTTCGATCAGAAAGTTTGTACACATATCAGATAGACGCCTAACGGAAGGGGATAGCATATGGTTATTTATGAAACGGATCAAGCTTATATCATGACGACGCAGCATGACCATGCCCGTATTTCAGGTGAGTTGGCTTCACAATGGGGAGACAGTGCCTTTAAAAATAGACGTCATAAACAGGATTTTATATATGCAGCGAGGGAGCATGACCGGGGTTGGATTAGGCTGGACGCTGCTCCTTTCTGGAATGATTATGTGTCAGCACCTTATACGTTTATCGATTTTCCGCTTAGTCCACGTTTTGTTTTTTATCGTCTCGGGATTGATGAAGTCGAGCAAGAGAATGCGTATGCGGCGTTGCTGTGCAGCTTGATGTACAAGGAGCTCGTCGGCCGGACCGAGCATGAAAAAGCTCAGGACAAGCAGATTACGCATGCTTATCAAGAGGCAGAGGAACAGCGTCGCCAGAGGCTCAAACAGGAGCTGACATGCAGTGTAACCTTCGAACATCAAGTGCGGACAGATGTACGGAGAATGTTATTTTGCGACGAATTGAGTCTGTTTTTATGCAGCCGAGAGCCGGGTACTCCTACAGCAGATTATGAATGGTTTGCTGAAGGTTTGAGCTTCCCGGCTGTTCGTCATGAAAGCGGACGGGTTCGGGCTGAGTGGTTATCGGACCAGACAGTAGGTCTGTCCTTTTTCCCTTTCAAGGGTAAAGTAGAGATTACTCATACCTTCAAGAAGGTGAGTAAAGAGAACATTCGTACCTCGGGTCTTCTAGAAGCGTACCGTTCCTCCGAATGCACGCATCGAACCTTTACCATCGAACATATCATGGAAGTAGAAGAGCAAAAGGAGAATGCCTGAACGTCTAATGATTCAGCCTCGAACCGATGTGTTGTGCATTGTTCGTGGTTGCTGAGTAGCGTCAGAGCAGAGCCTCCCTGAACAATTTTTCAGAGAGGCTCGTTTGTTTCTGGCTTTAAAATTTACGATTAAGATTTTGCAGATGTTTTTGCACGGTTGACCATCGTCTGTACCTTATTCAACACCTTATCACGCGCTCCTTTATTTTTCATCAGATACGTAACACCCATTCCCAATGCTGCTACTACCCATTTTTTATTCTTCATCAATAACGCCTCCTTATGATCATGTTGTCATACGCTAATGCCTAAAAAGCATCCAAAATGTGAAATGATGAACGGGATTTTACGATTTAGTGATTCCTTGCACTCGTTCCGCATAACTATGATTTACCCTTTCCATCACATCTTACCCGTTCCATTGGTAATGAAACGATTACGACTGTCTTTTCACGTTTAATGGATATTATCAAATATCCTGCCACAATTGCTTCAGACGCACATGACAGGGAGGTCTTTGTTATGAGAAAGAAGGAAGTGGTTGCCATGCTGCTCGCCGGCGGACAAGGCAAAAGACTCAAAGGACTAACCCGCACACTGGCCAAACCGGCAGTATTTTTTGGAGGAACTTATCGTATTATTGATTTCCCTCTCAGCAATTGCTCTCATTCGGGAATAGACACCGTGGGCGTATTGACTCAATATGAGCCGTTGGTGCTTCACTCCTATATCGGCGTAGGCAGCGACTGGGATTTGGATCGCCTGGATGGAGGAGTTTTCGTTTTACCACCGCACGAGAAAGAGAATGGAAACAATTGGTACCGTGGGACAGCGGATGCGATTTATCGGAACCTGCATTTCCTGGATCAGTATGACCCGGAGCATGTGCTCATTCTGTCAGGGGATCACATTTATAAAATGGATTACAGTCGAATGCTCCACTATCACAAGGAAAAGGGAGCCGATTGCACCATTTCTGTTATCAATGTCACGATTCAGGAGGCCCAACGATTTGGGATACTGAACGCCGATGAGGACCTGAAGATATACGACTTTGAGGAGAAGCCTGAACAGCCGAAAAGCACATTGGCCTCTATGGGTATTTATTTATTCAAATGGGATGTGTTGCGTCACTACTTACTGGAAAGCGCAAGTGATTCTGAATCTTCACATGATTTTGGTAAAGACATCATTCCACTATTGCTTCAGCATGGCCGGTCGCTGTATGCATACCCGTTTGCTGGGTACTGGAAGGATGTGGGCACCATTCAGAGCTTGTGGGAGTCTAATATGGATCTTCTGGTTCAGGACCCGCCGCTAGATCTGAATGACCCGTTCTGGCGCATCTATACCCGCAGCCCCAATCAACCTGCCCAGTATATCACCCAGCGGGCGATCCTGAAAAACAGCATCGTAAATGAAGGCTGCATGGTGGATGGAGAAGTAAGACACTCCGTACTGTTTTATGGGGTTGAAGTCGGTGAGGGGAGCGTTATTACCGATTCTGTCATCATGCCGAATGTAAAAATCGGACGCAATGTACGTATTCACCGGGCCATCGTGAATGAGAACATGGTTATTGAAGACAACGCAGTCATTGGACCTGAAGATAGCCTGGATGAGATTATTTTGTTCGATCAGGAAAGCCAGCTTCACGCACGAATATAACTCGGATAAGGACGGTGTCCGCTATGAGCCGGCTCATTGGAGTGATCAACCTGGATCACGAATTGGATCAATTGAAGGAGTTGACTTATTTCCGGTGCGGGGCAGCAGTACCCTTTGCTAGTCGATATCGGCTCATTGATTTCACCTTATCCAATATGATGCATGCAGGGATGCAAGATATTGCACTGTTTATCCGCCGCAAATACCGTTCGCTGCTGGATCATTTGGGTGAAGGTCGGCCATGGGATTTAGACCGCAGAAGGGGTGGGTTGTTTATTTTGCCACCGGACTGGAACGATCCGACGGACACATCACGTGGGGACTTGCAGCATGTGCACAATAATCTGGATTTTTTCCATCGCTCATCGGGGCAAACCATTGTTCATGCAGGAACTCAGCATATCAACAAGGTTGATTTAGAGGATGTATACCGATATCATCTGGAAAAGAATGCGGATGTCACCCTCGTATATAAACCCATTCACCAGCTCGAAACTGAGCATGCACCGTGTGTACGGCTTGAGATTGACGACAGCGGACGAGTGACCGGTATTCATCAGGAGCAGGATCATCATAATATTTATCTAGAAATGTTTGTGATGGACAAAAGCTTGTATCTGGATCAGGTAAAGCATTGCATTGCTCATCAGGATAATCATTTCTTTCGCGATGCGATTCAGAAAAATCCAAGTGGCCTGCGCATCTACGCGTATCGCTATGATGGTTATCATGCAGTTATTAATTCTATCGAGAGCTATTATAAAAATAGCATGAAACTGCTGGATCAGGAGCAATATCAAGCCCTGTTCCAGAATCAGCCGGTGCATACCAAAATCAAGTATGAAGCTCCGACGCGTTATACGTACAGCGCCGAGGTGGATCATTCCCTTGTTGCCAATGGCTGCACCATTGGGGGGAAGGTCGAGAACAGCATTCTTTTTCGTGGCGTGCAAGTAGAGGAAGGCGCGCGGGTAAGCAACTCGATTATTATGCAAAAATGTATCATCCGTAAAGGCGCAGTTGTGCAGAATGTGGTTTTAGATAAGGATGTACAGCTTTCACCAGATCGAACTCTGATTGGAGACATTAAAGTTCCCTATGTGATTGCCAAGAATAGCGTGATTTAAAAGATCATACTTAGCCATTAAAACGGAATTAACAGGAGGTACCACTTTGTTCAGCAATAAAGAAGCATTTAAGCAGGCCTTTCGAGAGCAACTAGTCGGAAGACTGGGTAAACCGATGCAGGAGGCTCAGTCGGAAGACGTATATAAGGTTTTGGGCGGCATGATTCGTGAACAAGTCGGCAAGAATTGGGCAGAAACGAACCAAGCCTACAAAGAAGGACAAGTGAAGCAGATTTATTATTTTTCATTGGAATTTTTAATAGGTCGTCTATTGGGCAGTAATTTGCTGAATTTGGGCGTATTGGATATGGTTCGGCAGGCATTGGGGGAATTGGGATGGAATCTGGAGGAAATCGAGGAACAGGAAGCAGACGCAGGGCTAGGCAATGGGGGCCTCGGCCGTCTGGCGGCTTGCTTCATGGACTCATTAGCATCCCTTGGCTATGCAGGGCATGGCTGCGGGATTCGATATAAATATGGCCTGTTTGAGCAGCGTATTGTAGACGGAAATCAGGTGGAACTGCCGGATTACTGGCTACAGAAAGGGAATGTATGGGAGGAACGTCGTCCTGACAAAAAGGTCGAGGTTCATTTTTGGGGACGTGTGGAAACTCGTGAACAGGAGGGGCGTCTTGTGTTCGAGACACAGGATGCCGAGACGGTCTGGGCCGTCCCTTACGATATTCCGCTGGTCGGCTATGGTCATGCGCAGGTGAATACGCTACGGATTTGGAGTGCGGAATCCGCGCTTGATCCCGTTCGAGGACCGATTCGAGGCGAGGGCGGATATTACCGCTTTCTCGATTACAATCGATCGGTAGAGTCCATCTCGGCATTTCTCTATCCGGATGATTCCAATTATGAGGGTAAGCTGCTTCGCTTGAAGCAGCAGTATTTCCTCTGCTCGGCCGGATTACAGAGCATTTTGCGTACGTTTGAGAAGCTTCGTTTACCTTACAGTCAATTGCCTGATAAAATAGCACTGCACATTAACGATACCCATCCGACACTGGTTATACCGGAACTGATGCGTATTTTGATGGACGTGAAAGGCTTGGGGTGGGACGAAGCATGGGATATTACGACACGGACCGTTTCATATACGAATCATACGATATTAAGTGAGGCGCTGGAACAATGGCCCGTCAACATGGTGAGAGAACTGCTTCCTCGGATTTACTTGATCATTGAAGAAATGAACAAACGTTATTGTGCTATGCTATTAGAGCGTTATCCGGGTCAGGACATCAAAATTGGTGAAATGGCGATTATTCATGGTGAACAAATTCGTATGGCTCATTTGGCCATCGTCGGCAGCTACAGTGTGAATGGGGTAGCTGCACTGCATACGCAAATCTTGAAGGAACGAGAGATGAAGTCCTTTCATGAATTGTATCCTGACCGGTTTAATAATAAAACAAACGGAATTGCCCATAGACGCTGGCTGATGCATGCCAACCCGGAGCTGGCAAGCTTGTATGATGAGACTATCGGTACACGCTGGAGAACCCGTCCACGCGAACTCATTGACCTGCTTCGCTACAGTGGGGACGAATCGTTCCAAGAACGGATTCAGGTGATTAAGCGAAATAATAAGGTCAGGCTTGCTGAGCATGTGTTTGCAAAACAGGGCGTACGACTCGATACATCCTCCATTTTTGATGTACAGGTCAAACGGTTGCACGGATATAAGCGACAACTGCTCAATATTTTGCATGTGATGCATCTATATAACCAGCTCAAAAGTAATCCTGCGCTGGATGTTACGCCACGCACATTTATTTTTGGCGCGAAAGCAGCCCCTGGTTATTTTCTAGCTAAACAGACGATTAAGCTCATAAATAATGTGGCGGACACGATCAATCGGGATGTAGATGTTAAGGACAAGCTGAAAGTCGTTTTCCTTGAAAATTATTCGGTCTCGCTGGCGGAGCTGATTATTCCTGCGGCGGATGTCAGTGAACAGATTTCTACGGCAGGCAAGGAAGCATCAGGCACAGGGAACATGAAATTTATGATGAACGGCGCGCTCACACTGGGTACATTGGACGGAGCTAATGTTGAAATGCATGAAATGGTAGGCGATGCCAACATGTTCATTTTTGGATTGAAGGTAGATCAGATTGAGGACTACTATCGGAATGGACAGTATTCGGCACGCATAACAGCTAACAGTGATGAAAGATTGCGTGAAGTGCTGGATCAACTGGTAAACGATGCACCTTTTACGCGGCATGAACGGGAATTTGAGGCCATTTATCAATCTCTGATTGATCATAATGATGAATACTTTGTGCTTAAGGATTTTGCAGCTTATGTAGATACGCAGGTTCATATTGAACAGGTGTATCGCAATCCTTCGGAGTGGACACGACGTGCTATTGTAAATATGGCCCATTCCGGGAAATTCTCCAGTGATTGTACAATCCAGCAATACGCGGCTGAGATTTGGGACCTTGTACCTCTATCCAGCGATGTCAATAAGCGAATTGTGTTCTAAAATAGCGAAACAGGCGGAATAGCATTGCTTTTCGAACGCTGAGGGTTATAATGACAGTATAGACTAAGTAAGGATGGGGAGTTATTTGAACTCATTCCTAAACTTGAATTTGTACTGTTGAAGGAGTCCTCCTATTGATAAAGTTCAATCCGAAAAGGCTCAAACCTCATAAATCAAGGAAGAAATACAATGTGTTTCAAAATATATGGCGGGCGATTCGTCTGAATTTTATTAAGCTGTTGCGCGCCCCTGGTGGAGTTAAAAAGATCTCTTTGGGCTTCGCCATTGGCTTTGGTCTGGAGATGATCGTAATTTCCACGGCCTCTCTCGTATACCTCGTGTTTTACCCGATTGTTCGGCTGTCCGGTGGTTCGCTGCCTGCCGCCATTGTGGGTAACGTTGTCGGCAAGCTGACCTTTTTGCCGATTGTACTGATGCCATTCGCCAAGCAACTGGGAGCTTGGATTTATCCATCACATTATCCGGTACATGTCAGGGGCGGTCGACTTCACGAGCATTCTTTTATGGAGCTTTTCCACGGCAACTGGTCTGTATTCAGAGACTTACTGCACGGAGGCCTCCACATCCTGATCGGCATGTCTATTTTCGGTGTGGTGCTGGGCATAATTTCGTATTTTGTCATTCAGGTTCTGTATAACCGTTCGCTGCACAAACGGTTGGAAAAGCGGAAACTGCGTCATGGCGCAGGATTTTCGCCGACCAGATTGCTGAAGAATGGATAATGTTGTGCATCAGAAGCTCCTTGAGCCTATCGTTTAGGCTTTGAGGGGCTTCTTTTGGGTTAAGCAAATCTTTACTTTTATGCCACGTCTAAGGATTATGTGTATGTCTCTTTTTGGGATTAACTTGGATGGATATACCATAAAAATATAGAAAAACGAATATACATTCTTAAAAAAGGCACCACTACTGTTGTGGGAAAAATTTACCGTTTGGCGAAAAGATATTGTACTTCTCTAGCATTCTAGACCTGTACAATGGGTAGACTGTGGCTTACAGTATAGCGGACAAGCAAGATACGTCCTTGGTTGTGGATACGCTGAATCAACTTCCAAAATAGACAAGCATGCTGCTCCACAGCGTTCAGGGAAGCGTATATACGTCACAGGCTTATCAAGCTGTAGTAAAGGGAAAAGGCATGACCATGAGCATGTCCCGTAAAGGAACACCTGCTGATTATGCCCCTATCGAATCGTTTCATTCCACGCTAAAGTCTGATGTACTGAAATTAATTTATTGACATGAAACCAGTTACATATTTTAATCTTGTTTTGTAGCGAGAGATCATAGATAAGCATGTTACCAACTCGTTTTGAATTTTTTTAGATACTTTTTAAACATTCATTATAAAGTATATAAAAAAAGACCTTTATGAACTTCACAGGAAGCGAATATTCATGGGAATATTAGTGGGAATTATAATGACCACATGCATTTTGATAGGTTCGTATTTTATCATCAGCGCAATTGTATATTCGCAAAAAATTCAAATTCTTGTGGAAAACATGCAAGTGAAACACGTAGATCATTTTAATCAAAAGGACAAAAAAGACAAGCAAAAAACTGGAGGGCATAAGTATGATTAAACTTGTAGTCACGGATCTAGACGGAACATTTCTGAACAATAAAAGTCAGTACGATGTCGAACTTTTCAAAAAAGTTTATGGAGAGATGCAGCAAAAAGGAGTCACATTTGTCGCATGTACAGGTAAACAATGTGAACGTGTTGAAAAATTGTTTGACGAACATGGCAAGGGAGTTTGGATACTGGGTGACAGTGCTGCTCGAATTAAAAAAGATGGCCAAGTGGTTAAAGAGTTTAGTATTGATCGGGATCTAGCTCTACAGGCGATTGATCAAATTCAAGACTTCGACAACAATATGACGCTTATTGTATGTGCAAGTGATGCTGCGTACGTTCATTCTTCCATTTCAGAAGATATGTATAAAGTTGTTAAAGGCTCCTATGAACGTGTATTAAAAACAGACTCTTTTGCAAACATAGATAGCCGTTTTATCAAAATCACGGTCTTCGACACGGAGGGGCGAAGTACAGCATTAAGAGCACATGTTGAGAATACGTTGGGTGGACAAATTTATATTGTTGATTCTGAGGCTAGATGGCTGGATATCACGGCATTGCATACGCATAAAGGTGAGACAGTAAAGAAACTGCAAGAAATGTTGGGCGTCACATACGAGGAAACAATGTCATTTGGTGACGGCGAGAATGATGTGGAACTCATGGCAATCGCGAAATACAGCTTTGCAGTGAGTAATGCTTGTGAAAATACTAAAAAGGCAGCAAACTTCATTACTAAGTCAAACGAAGAAAATGGTGTTCTTCTCACGATTCAAAAAATACTGGATTTGCAGTGACCCTTGTCTGTCAAATGGTATTGCATTCTGTAAAAGAGCGGGGCAATGGTGTGATTGCCCCGCTCTTTATTATTTGAGTTGCAGTGCCCGTACTCCTTATTGTTTGAATTTCTATATTACGCTTTTGACAAAATAATATTTGAGTTGAAAGACTGTTGTAATCCATATTATTCCAAAACAGCTTGTATTACTTCCATTCAAGTTGAATCGTTATTCGAAACTTGTTTTCGATAATTTTGCGGAACTACACCCATCTGTTTATGGAAAATGGACGAAAAATAGCTAGCACTTTGAAAACCGCAGGCAAGTGCGATTTCACTAATGGATCTTCGTGTTTCTTTTAACATTTCGCAACTTTTTTGAAGGCGATATTGAGTGACATAGTTGTTGGGCGTCTGGCCCACATATTTGTTAAATAATGTACAGCAACGGCTTCTGCAAACAGCTCCTGCAGATGCGATCTCCTCAAGAGTTATTTTTTGATCATAGTTTTGATGAATGAAACGAGTCATTTCCTGAACATGTGTCAATACTCCAGATTGCCCAGAAATGGGTTGCAAATGATCCCCTATAGTAGCACACAAAGATAAAGCTTGTGATGCCAGACGAAGCGGATTGGGAGGAGTATGGTCCTTGTGCATTTCCTGATAGATTTCTTGAATGGAAAGTAATATTCTTTGCTGCCAATCAATCTGATTTGTAAGCACGACAAAATCATCCATCATTAAACTAAACTTATCCCCCCAGTATGTTTGAACAAATGAAGGCTTTACACCAAGGATAGACGGATGAATGACGATGACAAGGAATAAACAATCGTTGTGGTCTGCAAGAGAATAACCGAAATGCAAACGTTGGCTATTCACAAAAAGTCCATCTCCCTGCTGCAATCGAGTGATAGTTCCATTAACAGAGAAATCCATCGCTCCTTTTAATACGTAGATAAACTCCACGTCCACATGCCAATGCGCTACTGCTGTATGATTGTTAAATTGATGAAGGCTTCCCTTTCTTACGTAAAGTGGTAAATCAGGAATATTATAATTTAAACGTTCTGATAAATCAGAAAACACCTCTAAATTTGTCATCAACAAAATCATCCTTTGAATATATACGATTTTTATAAAATTATAGCCAATTTTAATGGAAATAACAATGATACTATCCTATTCTTATATTGTGGAAATCAACGAGAGGACAGGGTATAGGTGAGAAACCGTATACAATTTAGAGGATCTAGCAATCGTGATTTTAATCGAGAGTTAATGATGCTCGTCATTCCCATTGCATTACAAAATTTAATATCAGCAACCGTGATATCCGTTGATGTATTTATGCTGGGTATGATTAGTCAATCTGCAATGTCAGCCGTATCACTCGCAGGGCAAATTACTTTTGCATTAACATTGTTTTACATGGGGATGTCAGCGGGGGCAAGTATCCTGACTGCGCAATACTGGGGAAGGGAGGATTTACCAACCATACAGCGCATTCTTAGTATTGCTTGCATGTTCTCCTTTTGTATCTCCATTTTGTTTTTTTTGACTTCCTTCTTTCTTCCAGAGGCACTTATGTATTTATTCACCAATGATACTGAACTGATTCAATATGGCTCTAAGTTTTTACAAATGAATTCCTTTTCTTATCTCGTGATGGGAATATCGCAGATGTATCTCAGTGTGATTAGAAGTATGGAAAATGCAAAACTCAGTGCGTGGATTAGCTCCTTATGTTTGATCTTAAACATTTTGTTCAATGCCTTTTGCATTTTTATTTTATTCCCATCAAGACCCGAACTGGCCATTTCCGCAGTAGCTCTTGCCACGGTTTTAGCACGGATTATTGAACTAGTATGTTGTATGATTCACTCCGTAACCAAGGGGGGCATTCGTTTTCGTTTGCCTGTACGTGATGGCATCAACGAAATTTATTAAAAGATTTCTTAAAATATACTCTGCCTGTACAGGGGAATTATATTGTATGGGGAGGAGCTCTTACCGCTACGGCTGCAATTATTGGCCATGTGAACTCCGATATGGTAGCAGCTAACTCGATAGCGTCTGTAGTTAAAAACCTAGCAGTTGTTCTCTGTGGAGGCATAGCTACTGGAGGCTCTGTACTTGTTGGAAAGTATTTGGGACAGGGTGACATCGAGAAGGCAAAGCATGCGGGCAACAAAATGTGTTTTTATGCTTTGATATTTGGAGTTATTGCAGGCTGCACGATTCTGTTCATTAAACCATTGGTATACTCCATCGTCAATTTGAATTCAATTGCTCAAAGTTACCTAGATGGAATGCTTTACATTAGTGCGTATTATTGTATGGCCAAATCGTTAAACTCCACAACTATAGCGGGTATATTTACGGCTGGTGGGGATTCCAAATTTGGATTTTGGTGCGACACTGTTGTCATGTGGCTTATTATTCTGCCGCTTAGTTACCTATGTGCTTTTGTTTGGCAAGTGCCGCCTATCTTTTTGTATATCGTCATCAGCTTAGACGAGATGATTAAATTACCCATTGCTTTTATTCGATATCGACAGTTTAAGTGGCTTAACAACATAACTAGAAACTTTGCATAAACCTGATCATAACTAAGGGTTGTGCAATTTACTCTAATAAATACAAGCATTTATAAGGGAGAATGTTGCATGAATATCCAAGAACGAATGGCTAGCAAACAATTATTTACAGATCACGATGCTAATTATCCGAAAGAGGCTGCAGAGTTGGCGAAAGCACGCCAGCGTGGTAAGGCAATATGCTATGAAATTAATAATTTGCATCCGGATGATGTTGAAATGCGCAAAACGTTAATGAAACAACTCTTTGCAAGCATTGGAGAAAATGTATGGATGGAGCCGCCAATTCGCATGTCTTATGGTTCAAATACGACCGTAGGAAATAATGTATATATCAATTTCAATCTAACCGTGGTTGACGACTATAAAGTTACGATTGGGAATGATGTCATGTTTGGCCCGAATGTAACGATTGCTGTAACGAATCATCCTGTACATCCAGAAAAGCGCAAAGAAGGCGGGATGTTTGCATTACCAGTGGTCATTGAGGATGGGGCATGGATCGGGAGCGGAGCGATTATTGTTCCAGGAGTCACGATTGGCAAAGGGAGTGTAATTGGTGCTGGTAGTGTGGTAACCAAGGATATCCCTGCGAATGTAATAGCTGTTGGAAATCCATGCAGAGTTCTTCGTGAGATTACGGATCATGATAGGGAGTTCTACTATAAAGACATGCGTTTTGATCAAGTTGAATGGTAAGAAAAAGTGACCAATAGTTTTATAAAATAAAAATGCAGCTCACATAAAGTCAAATGGAACCATACAATCTTCGATCATCTACCTTCTGAGAGGGGTTTTTCGATGAATATACTTTATTTTTTTCTAACAATAGTTTCCCTTTATTTTGTCATTACAGCAATTGTGCATTCACGCCACACAAACTTGGTAGCCGATAAAATGGAAAAACAGTTTGAACATTACTTTAATGAAGATGCGCATCAAAATGATCAGCATATTGTATCAAATCGATAGCAATGCATTATTAAGCTAACGGGAGACGATAACTCAATGAAACTTAAAAGGCAACCGATCAACGTGGTCGGCTGCATGATTCCAATCGCGGTAACTGGCAGTTTGCTGTTTTCTACACTTCTGACTTTATTTGTGGTACCGTCTCTTTATATGTTGCTGGCAAAATATAAACTAAGACGCAAACTAAAGAAAGAACTGCCTTCAGCTTAAGAGGAACAGCCCTCATAACGTGAGACAAATCAAAACACCTTCAAGAGAATCAAGCCATGTCGTAAGATATGAAGATAACCTTGGTGGTGTTTTTACGTTGGCAACGAGAGTGAGTTATCCTTAGAAACAAAGATGAAAGCTATTGAAATGAGATTGGCAAGAGTTTCGATAAGAGAGGTTATGGAGCAACTGGGAATAAAGAATAAGGCACAGCTACAAACATGAATGAGGTGGTATCGAAAAGGCGAAGAACCAATGTTTTGATCCCTGTCTCACAAATGGGGGGGAGTCCCCAAATCAATAAATAGGATGCTTTTTATTCGCTGGAGGCTATGCCTGCAAATGGAGTTCGTTTATTACATTCGCTTCAGCCGCTCAAATCGTTTACAATACGTGTGCATACAACACTGGACGATAGGTTAATGTACATATGAGGAGTGGTGAAGTTGCGGAAGATATGGCAAATCTACTTAACAGACTGGAAAAATGTATTCAAAGTATCGACCGGGACTTTATTAGTCATTGGCATCATTCTTTTGCCTTCCGTCTACGCATGGGTGAATTTGAAAGCAATGTGGGACCCATATGCGAATACATCTGGTATTAAAATTGCAGTAACCAGCCAAGATCAGGGTGCTGAGGTAAATGGTAAAAAGATTAATATCGGCGACGAGGTTATACATAGCCTTCAAAATAACAAGAAGCTGGGTTGGACTTTTGTCAATGAAGCGGAAGCGCGAAAAGGGGTGCTGAACGGTGATTATTATGCCAGCCTGCTGATCCCAAAAGATTTTTCAGAGAAAATTACGAGTGTGCTTACAGAAAATCCGCAGAAGCCGGAGATTGATTATGCTGTGAATGAAAAAATCAACGCGGTCGCTCCGAAAATTACTTCTTCAGGGGCAACCTCTCTGACAAACCAAATTAGCCAAAACTTTATTGAAACGGCCAGCCAGGCGGTTTTGACGAAATTAAAGGAAGCCGGAGTAAAGCTGGAAGAGGAGTTGCCGACGATTCGCAACATTGAAAATCGGGTGTTGGAGCTGAATAATCGGTTGCCTGATATCGATCGGTTGGGTAAGCAGGCATTAGAGCTGGAGCAGAATTTACCGAAAATTAAGGCTCAGGGCCAAAAGATCATTGCATTGAAGAAAAAAATCCCTGAAATCAACCGTGCTGGCGACCTAGTGCTTAAAATTGACAAAAACCTGCCTGAGCTGGACAAGGTGGCCGCAGTTATTTTGGATATACAAAAAAAACTGCCCGATATTCAAAAAGCCGGTGATCGAATTGTTGAGCTGGATCAGAATTTCAATAAGGTAGAAAGTGCACTCGCTACCGCCTTGGAGGACACGCAAACGGCCCTAAAGGTCATTAATGCTGCCCGGACAGCACTGCCGGAAGTACAGAAAATAGCCGATACAGGCAAGGATTTTACAACTGGTATACTTGACTTTCTGGATAAAAACGAAGGTGCGCTTGATTCGATCGGAACCATAGTTAAAGAAGATTTACAGCTGGTTCAACAAATTGCGAATGAAGTTTCACAGATTACAGGCATCATTCGTGGTGTGGATTTTGATCCTAAAGCAGCACAAGCTGCGGCGAATCGGATTAGCGGTAGGCTCACGACTGCCGTAGGTGTGCTGGACCATATTTCTCAACTGCTGAACCGTGTGAACGGATATTTGCCTAGCCAGCCACTGAATTCACTTATTTCCCGGGTAAACGGGGTAGAGGATCGCTTCCGCCGATTGAATAGCACGGTCACTAGCATTGGGGATGCTATTCAGCGTGGTGAGAAGCCTGCCCAAAATCTGCTGGATGATGCTGACCGCCTTGCAGGAGAAATCAGTAGCGGAATTGACAGCATTTTGGACAATTATGATACGGAATATGCTCCTGCCATTCAAAAAGCGCTGGATCAAATCAAATCTGTTGCCCGCAATTCTGCCAATGTGTTGACCACAGCTCAAGAACAGCTCCCGAATATTGATAAGCTATTAAATGATGCACAGGCCGCAGCTGAATTCGGCCAGCAAGAGCTAACACGTCTCCAGCAGGACTTGCCACAATATCGCCAAAAGCTGCATGAAGCCGCTACGACGATTCAGGGACGCATGGACGAGTTTACGAATGCTGTGAACAAAGCAGCAGACTTCGTGAAGCACGATTTACCTACGGTTAAAAGTAAAATTCATCAGGCGGCAGACTTTGTACGTAATGATTTGCCGAAAGCGGAACAACAGTTTGTTAAAATGGCGGATTTGATTGAAAACAAATTTCCTGAAGCTGAAAAAGCGGTACACCAGGTAGCCAATTTTGTCAGAACCGATCTTCCTGCTGCCGAGGATTCCATACGTCAGGCAGCAGACACGATCCGTAAGCTTAAGGGCGAAAATGCCCTCGGAAGAGCTATTGCGTTGCTTAAGGGAGATGTAAAAAAGGAAAGTGATTTCCTCGGTAGTCCGGTATCACTGAAGCAGGAGCGGATATATCCGATTCCTAACTATGGTTCTGCGATGTCACCTTTTTACACTACATTATCGATTTGGGTAGGTGCGATGCTGCTGGTCTCCATGTTCAGGGTAGATGTGGATGACCCGGAAGGTCAATATAAAAGCTACCAGGTGTATTTTGGACGGCTCATGACGTTTTCTACAATTGGTATTTTTCAGGCGCTGAGCGTATCTCTCGGTGATTTGTTCCTGTTGGGAACATATGTGGATGCCAAAGTAGCATTTGTACTCTCCTCTATGCTGATCAGTCTAGTGTTTACGGCCATGACCTATACTTTGGTTTCGGTGTTCGGCAATATCGGGAAGGGTCTGGCAGTCATCCTGCTGGTGCTCCAATTCTCCAGTTCAGGGGGCACATTTCCTATTGCGACGAGTACAGCTTTCTTTCAGACCCTGAATCCGTTCGTACCGTTCACCTATGCGGTTAGTCTACTACGGGAAACGGTAGGAGGAATGTTGCCTTCAACGGTAACACGAGATGTAGTGATGCTGTTTGTGTTTATCGGAATTTGCTTCTTGTTTGGATTAGTACTTAAGAAGCCGCTCAGCAAGCATACGAAGAAAATGGCAGAGCGAGCGAAAGAAACAAAATTAATTCCTTGATTGTTAAAAAGAGAGTGAGTTACGGTGGCTGAGGTGAGCGGCTCCGCCATAAAGTCACTTTCTTAACATTCGGCGTGTAGTATGTAGGGGTGGCCTCCGCATGTAATGCTTCGGCATGGTGCGGAGGCTTTTTTGCATGCGCTATCTACCTTTTCAAATGCATTTTGGGGTGTTTCAAAGGGGGTTATTCTGGTGAATGAAGTAGGTACGGTCTTTTTTTATGCAATTTTTCGGAATTTTCAAAAAATCCTTAAGCAAAGGCGGGAGATAGTATGGAATATTCATACTTAGGAAAGTCAGGCTTGAAGGTTAGTCGGTTATGTCTAGGCACAATGAATTTCGGACCGGAAACTGAAGAAAAGGATGCTTTTAAAATTATGGATGCCGCGCTGGATGCGGGCATTAATTTCTTTGATACGGCTAATGTATATGGCCATGACCGTAAAGGCTGGACAGAAGAAATTATCGGACGATGGTTCCAACAGGGTGGTGGAAGACGCGAGAAGGTCGTATTGGCAACCAAGGTATATGGAGACATGAAAAATGAAAATGACGGACCCAATGCAGGGTCGGGCTTATCTGCATACAAAATTCGCCGTCATTTGGATGCGTCGCTGAAACGTCTGCAAACAGACCATATAGAGCTATATCAAATGCATCACATTGACCGCAACGTGTCATGGGATGAGCTATGGGGCGTATTTGAGTCCGTGGTGGATCGGGGACAAGTTGGCTATATCGGTTCCAGTAATTTTGCGGGTTGGCACATTGCGGTGGCGCAGGCCGAAGCGAAGGCACGGCGTTTTCTGGGACTGGTATCGGAGCAGCATTTGTACAACCTGAACGAACGCTCAGCTGAGCTTGAAGTATTACCGGCAGCTCAAGAGCTGGGTCTGGGTGTGATTCCATGGAGTCCGTTGGCGGGCGGACTGCTGGGACGCAATGCATTAGCAGGTACTGGTTCCCGCAGCGCACGTGCCAAGGAAAAGGTAGAGCAGAATCGTGCGAAGCTGGAGCAATTTGCAGCGTTGTCCCGCGAGCTGGGCGAAAAGGAAGACGTGATTGCCCTGGCTTGGGTGCTATCTCATCCGGCCGTGACGGCTCCAATTATCGGACCACGTACATTAGAACAGTTAGAGGATACGCTGCGGGTACCTGAGGTTAAATTAAGTGAAGATGTGCTTGCCAAGCTGGATGAGATTTTCCCGGGTCCGGGAAAACCTGCACCAGAAGCCTACGCTTGGTAATATGGATTGATCATAAATCGGCAAAAAGCAGCAGATCACTAGCCTCTTCTATGATCTGCTGCTTTTGCACTAAACGGAATCTGCCTTTTGAGATCGTATTTGCTGAACAGTCGTTTTTTGATGTGATACATAGCTATGCAGACTCATACCAAGGATGACGATGAACATTCCCAGCCATGACCAAGCAGATGGGATGGGGATAGACAAAAAGATTAATTCCCCCATTAGTGCAAAAAGCACTTCCAGCGATTGTGTGGCTTCTACTGTGGCCAGCTTTTGCATATTTCCACGTACCTGATCTGTAGCTTTAAAAAATAAAACCGTAGCAATGACCCCTGAGAACACGGCCACCAGAGCAGACTGTATGGTCTGATCCTTGCTTGGCAATCCTGTGCTAAAAACCCCGTATAACGAAAGCAATAACCAAAAAGGCAGGCTGGCTATAGTCATTCCGAGCACACGTTGATAGGCATCTAACCGCCCCGCACAAACTTCCATCATTTTACGATTACCTAAAGGGTATGCGAAAGAAGCCAGTATGACAGGCAATATACCGAATAAAAAATCTTGAGTAGAAATAGATTGCGACTGTTCGACCTGCATCACAATAATTCCGATTAAAATAATCAGAGACATCAATAGTCCTTGGATAGGGATTTTTCCTCGCACTTTGACAGGTCCGTTCTCCGTATGGACAACCTCAGCAAATAAAGGAACAAGCAAAGAACCGGAAATAATGGTTATTTGCCAAGTTCCTGCGATCAACCAACCCGGTGAATATGCCGATGCGAAGCATAACGGAGCATAAAATAAACCAAATCCGATGAAGCTCCACCACAGCCACCTTCCCGGTTGTTCCTTCATAACTTTCCACAGAGGCTTAAGCTTATGCTGGGCCATGACAATGACAAACAGCATAGGAACCATAAACAGATAACGTAACGAAGCACTCCAGATCCAGCTTCCCCCAGACAGCTCCATAGACCGATTGAGAACAAATGTAAAAGCAAAAAAGAAAGCTGCAAACACACCTAACCAGATTGAGCGCATAGCATTCTCCTAATTCTTTAAGTGTCGTTATTTCTCATATTAATGACTCAAGATCATTCATTTCAAGAGTTTCTTTACAGTTGACAAAGCAAAAGGAATAATGTATATTTCTGAATGCTGATTTAATAGTAATAATTACGATTAAAATAATAATAAACCAATATTAAAGGGAGTGCACCAGCAATGAATAAGAAACCAATCCCGGTAACCGTGTTGAGCGGGTATTTGGGTGCAGGAAAAACGACGATTCTGAATCATGTATTAAACAATCGAGACGGAATGAAAGTAGCAGTCATCGTTAATGACATGAGTGAAGTGAATATAGATGCCGAGCTGGTTAAAAAAGAGGGCGGCTTGTCCCGAACAGAAGAAAAACTGGTCGAGTTGTCTAATGGCTGTATTTGCTGTACATTGCGTGAAGATTTATTACTTGAGGTCAAGAAGCTGGCGGAACAAGGTGAGTTTGATTATATATTAATCGAATCTACAGGCATCAGTGAACCCGTACCCATCGCTCAAACCTTCACATACGCTGATGAAGGAACAGGCATTGATTTAGCTTCGCTGGCAAAACTGGATTGTATGGTGACTGTAGTCGATGCGTACCGTTTCTGGCATGACTTTGAATCAGGAGAAACGCTGCTGGATCGCAAGCAGGCTACTGGAGAAGATGACACACGTGATATCTCGGACTTGCTAATTGACCAGATTGAAACTTGTGATGTATTGATTCTGAATAAGTGCGATCTGGTTCAGCCCGCAGAGCTGGACAAGCTGGAGGGTGTGCTGCGGAGATTGCAGCCTGAAGCCCGAATCATTCGCACCTCCAAGGGAAAGGTCACGCCTACGGACATTTTAAATACGGGGCTGTTCAACTTTGACAAAGCTAGTCAATCCGCTGGATGGATTCGCGAGCTGGAGCTGGAAAGCCACACACCGGAGACGGACGAATATGGAATCAACTCCTTTGTTTATCGCCGCAGAAGACCGTTCCATCCTGCAAGATTGGCAGAATTTATGAGCTACTGGCCGGAGGAAATCGTTCGCGCCAAGGGTTTGGCCTGGATTGCAGCCCCCCAGGATTGGGCAGCGAGTATCAGCCAGGCAGGGCCATCTATTCAATTTGGTCCAGCGGGAAGCTGGCTTGCGGCGTTGCCAGAAGAAGAACAGCAGGAAATCGTCGCGGCCAACCCTGAGGTTCTAGACCATTGGGATGAGCAATGGGGAGACCGCTTGAACGAAATCGTTATGATCGGTATCGGAATGAATCGGCTGAACTTGGAAGAAGAGCTAGATGAATGTCTGCTGAACGATAGCGAAATGGAAATGGACTGGTCACGCTTTGAGAATCCGTTGCCTTGGACAACAGGAAGAAACTAGTTGATCCATTCAGTAATAAACTCCATACACTTTTTGGCGGCTGGAGCCAGGTTCTTTAAGGAGACAGTAGCGATACCAACGGAACGGAAATATGGTCCATCCAAGGGCAGAATACAAATTTCATAAGGGTTTTGAACTAAAATCATTTCGGGCAGGATACTTACGCCCAGGCCATTTTGCACCATAGCCATAATGGCATGATCATCTTCTAATTCATATTTGATTTTCGGAACAAGCTTATGCTGGGAAAAAATTCTCTGTACATCTGTGTCACAGCCTGAAGCCGGCATAATGAAGGGCTCATGGAGAAGCTGATCCACACGTATGCTTGTTTGCTCCCGAAGCACATGATTAGATGGAAGTACGCACAGCATTCTTTCTTTTTTTAACGGTAATACTTCCAGTCCATCGAGAGTAGGCAAATTAACGAAGCCAAAATCAGCTTCTCCGCTGGCTATCCAATTTTCAATGTCATGGTAGTTCCCGTCAAGCAACTTTAGTTCAATAAGTGGGAACTGCTCGTTAAACTTTTGGATGATCCCAGGCAACCAATGGATGGATACACTTGAGAATGTGCCTATCTTTACAGTTCCGGTTTCCAATCCTTTGATGAGGGCGACCTCTTGATACAGCTTTTCATTCATTTGTATGATTTCTCTGAAATGCTTCATCAGACGTTCTCCGTTGCTGGTCAATTGGATGCCTGAACGTCCTCTAATTAAAAGAGTCAGGCCCAATTCCTGCTCCAAAGCGGAAACGGCATGGCTAATAGCGGATTGTGTAAGATTGAGAAGTTCTCCTGCTTTGGTAAAGCTTCCTGCTTCTATTACGCTAAGAAAGACCTTATATTTAAACAAATTCATATGTCCTCCAACTTAGAATGAAATATATTCATACATAGTATCACATATATTCATTTTTTTTATCTCAGCTTTGTGGTTATAATCGAACTTGAGAAAAATGCCGATTAATCATTAATTTCTGGGAGGTACCTATGAGTTCAATTGCAAAGACACCACTGCCCCCTTATTATGCAGCTATTTTTACTTCTGAACGTTCGGAAGGGGATGGTGGATACGGAAAGATGGGGGACAAAATGGTGGAACTGGCTGCCAAGCAACCTGGCTTTCTAGGTGTGGAAAGTGTTCGTGACCAAAACGGAGTGGGCATCACAGTGTCCTATTGGGAGTCCTTGGACGCTATAAAACATTGGAAGGATAACGAGCTGCACAAGGTAGCACAGGAGAAAGGGAAATCCGAGTGGTATACAGCATTCGGTTTAAGAGTGAGCAAGGTAGAACGAGATTATTTTTTTACAGTGTAAACATGAAATGCACAGTGGCTATGTCATCAAAAAAGGAGCGTCTTCCAAGCCATAAACGGCTGGCAGGACGCTCCTTTTTTTGTTCCTATGCTTATACTCTTACGGGCTATGTGTATATGCTTAGGAGTTAGATGTATTTACCGGCTTCATCTCCTGTATAGCTTCTTTCAAACTTTGTGAGCATTGTTCGTATAGTTGTTTTCTTTGCTGCTCACTGGAGCCAGATGCGAGCTTTTGCAGTTCAGTAGTGCACTGTTCTAATAGAGTCAGCACGGCTTGATTAGAGTCCTGTACCTTGGATTGTTGTACATTATCGCTATATTGGTCAATATATAGTTCTCCTTGTGTGTCCACCTGGGCAAAAAACACATCTTTGACCGTTAGACTCTTTTCCTTTAGCTTGGCATCCAGCCATTGCTGAGTAATCCCCATGTATGCCATTTGTTGCTCCATAAGTTGTCCATCCATAATGACTGCTGTAGGTTCCTTCTCCGGTAGCTGCAGCATATTCAGATCCTTAAGCGTCACAGGCTGCTTGTCTTTGGTTAACAGCACATTGACTTCGCCACTAGTTTCCATAAGAGCAAATTCTACATCAGCTACTTTGAATACATTCTTGCTTCGAAGCTGTTCCATGAGTTCATCCAGGGTGAGTCGCTCTTTTCTCAGATTATCCTCTAAAATTTTGCCGTCTTTGATTAGGACTGTCGTCTTTCCATCTGATAAATCCCTGACTTTCTTGCTTTTAATTTGCAAAAATTCAATGCCAAGTGTTGTCAGTACCCATACGGCTAACGATACAGTACCCAAGTACCAGGAGGATTCGCGTTCCAAAGGGATAGAAGCAGCCAAGTTACCGATGGTGATTCCAGTTATATATTCGAACAAGGAAAGCTGTGATACCTGACGTTTTCCGAGAATCTTGGTAATCACAAAAAGAATAACGATGGCTAATAACGTACGTAAAGCTACAATGGTCCATTCCTGCATTTGTCCAACCTCATTTCATTTCGCCATAAGGGCGCTACTATTCCAAGGATGTCCGCGCCAAGTCCCATTTAAACTCTAATCTACCCAAATTTAAATAACAGGCTGTCACCTATCCGATTCAATGCAATATAAAATTAAAATTTTCTATCGTTCAATTACCATTGTCTATTAGTCAAGCGATTGACGGAAAGGAGGGAGCAGGATACATTATAGATATAATTCATATTTAATCAATCGGGATTATAAACATTAAACTCGCGGAGGTATGTATATGTCATCCAAACCTAAAGTTGTAGTGTGGAGCAAAACCGGCTGTCATTTTTGTGGAGAGATCAAATCGTACCTAGAATCCCAAAATCAGCCGTATGAAAATATCCAAGTGGACGGTAATGATGCACTGCGTGATGTGTTGGAGACCAAATATGGTATTCGCTATGTTCCTGTCGTAGAGATAGGTGGAGATAACAAATATGAAGCACTTCTTAACCCGGATCTGGAAGAGCTGGGTAAAGTGCTGGAAAGTTATAATCAAGCGGTATAACAATTATATTCAGGAGAGGTGGAAGAGCCATGGCTAAGAATAGACAGATTAAATTGGGTGCGATAATTCACGGTGTTGGGGGAAGCATGACGACTTGGCGCCACCCTGATGTACCGGCGGATGCCAGTGTTAATTTTGAATTTTATAAAACGCAGGCGCAAAAGGCAGAGGAAGGGAAGTTTGATCTCGTATTTATCGCAGACGGTTTGTTTATTAACGAAAAATCCATTCCTCACTTTCTGAACCGTTTTGAGCCAATTACGATTTTGTCTGCTTTGGCTGGGGTGACGAAGCATATCGGACTGGTCGGCACATTGTCGACTTCCTATAGCGAACCGTTCACGGTAGCACGCCAGTTTTCTTCCATTGATCATATTAGTGGAGGTCGTGCAGGCTGGAATGTAGTGACTTCCCCGCTGGAAGGTTCTGCTCTTAACTTTAACAAAGGGGAGCATCCATCGCATCCACAGCGCTATAAAATTGCCGATGAATATTTGCAGGTGACCAAAGGACTATGGGACTCGTGGGAAGAGGATGCGTTCGTTCGTGATAAGGAAGCCGGCGTATTCTTTGATCCCGACAAGCTGCATACACTGAACCACAAAGGTGAGTTTTTCTCTGTGCAGGGCCCGCTGAACATTGGACGATCCAAGCAGGGACAGCCGGTCATTTTCCAGGCGGGTTCCTCAGAAGATGGCAAAAACCTGGCTGCCAAGGAAGCGGATGCTGTATTTACAGGACATGAAACCTTGGAGGAAGCGCAGCAGTTTTACCGTGATGTGAAGGAACGTGCGGTGCGCTATGGCAGATCAGAAGAGGATATTGTCATTTTGCCAGGCATTTCGCCGATTATCGGCAGTACGCCAGAGGAAGCGGAACGCAAGTATGAGGAGATTACCAATCTAGTAACGATCGAGGCTGCGTTAAAATATTTGGGGCGTTTCTTCGATCATCATGATTTCTCACAATATCCGCTGGATGAGCCATTCCCTGAGCTTGATGGTATTGGCAGTAATTCATTCCGTAGCGGTACAGATAAAATTAAACGAACAGCCAAAGAGCAGAATTTGACCCTGCGTGAGGTTGCATTACGTTCAGCTACGCCGAGAACCTCTTTTATTGGGACTGCTGAGCAGGTGGCGGATCGAGTGCAAGAGTGGTTTGAAGGAAAAGGCGCAGACGGATTCATTATCGGTTCCGACGTGCCAACGGGCCTACATGATTTCGTAAATCTAGTTGTGCCTATTTTGCAGGAGCGCGGTATTTACCGTCAGGATTATGAATTTAGCACATTGCGTGAAAACCTGGGCGTACCGATTCCTGAGAATCGTTATACAGCAGCCAGATCCAAAGTGAAAGTTGACGCATAACAGAAGGAGAGAATGAGATGTCCAAGGTTGTCATCCTATCAGGCAGTCCATCTACACAATCCCGTTTGTACGGCTTGATTCACTATGCAACTGAGCAGTTACGGGAGGCTGGAGCAGAGGTTACATTACTGAATGTGGTCGACTTGCCAGCTGAGGATTTGATCAAAGCTAACTTTAGTAGTCCCGACGTCACAGCATCGCTTGCGTTGCTTGCAGACGCAGATGCCGTCATTGTGGCTTCGCCAGTATATAAAGCCGCCTATTCAGGGCTATTGAAAATATTTCTGGATCTGGTTCCGCAGGAAGGTCTGAGAGAGAAGCCTGTCTTGCCTTTATTTATCGGCGGTACACTGGCCCATCTGCTGGTCATTGACTACGCCCTGAAGCCGGTGCTCAACGCGCTGGGGGGAAGACATATTCTTGGTGGGGTGTATGCGGTGGATCAGTGGGTCGAGCGCCTGCCGGGTGGAGCATATGGATTGTCCGAAGAGTTGGTTGTACGATTGGACCGTTCGGTTAAAGAACTAAATGAACTGTTAAAGTTATAGATATTTTCAATATTTCCATTGACAGGTCGTTCAGTGAGTTTTATGATACAAAAAACCAAGTTAACTCATTGGATAAATGTATATAAAACTTACTGGGGGACTTGCGTATGAATATCGAGAATATGGAAGCCTTTGTATACGTGAATCATTATGGAAGTTTTAATAAGGCGGCAGAAGCGTTGTTCTTGTCACAGCCCTCTGTCACAGCCCGGATTCAGACGCTGGAACGCGAGCTTGAGTGTAAGTTATTCGACCGTCAAAGCAAACAAACGATTCTAACGGAGGATGGACGAAAGTTCCTTCCTTATGCGGAGCAGATGCTCCAAGTGCTGCAAAAAGGGAAGCAAAAGCTTCAACAGCGCAAGAAAGCCCCTCAGCAAATTCGAATCGGCTGCACGATATCGGTGTCGAACTACATTATTCCTGAAATATTAAAGCAGCTTCGTGCTCGGTATCCGGAAATCAACTACAAAATTGTGACGGCTACGACGGATCAACTGGTACATAAGCTGTTGAACCGTGAGGTAGACATTAGTTTTGTCCGTAAAGTGATGCATCCGGCTATTCGTACGCTTGCCTTTTATGAAGACCCGATTTCCCTGTATGTATATGAAGGCCACCCGTTTACGAAGACAGGTAAGGCTAGCATACAGGATATCCAACGTGAAACACTGGTGTTTTTTGAATGCGGATCATTAGATTGGATGAGGATTCATCGATCTTTTGAATCACTGGAGCAGCCACCGGATATAGCTTTTCAGGTAGACAATGTGGTCACGGCCAAAAAGCTGGTATTGCAAGAGGCGGGCATTGCCTTTTTACCGGATGTCTGTGTGAACCGTGAAGTGAAGGATCAAAAGCTGTTCCGCATTCATGTTCCAGAGGTGGCTGGGGTATCTATGCAGATTAGCATAATCGCGACCAAAGAAGACTGCGCAGTGACCTCGGATTTTGCAGATGCACTGACAGAAGGCTTCCGGGAGGCTGTTTTGTTATAGAAAAGTTCTATAGGTTGGTGGATTGACGTATTGATTTCCAAGTGTTAAATTAATCACATCCTAAAACCAATTAAGTTTATAGGAATTGTAAAATATCAAATGTTATAGCTACCATGTATGTCGCAAACTGCTGATATGCAAAGAGATGAGGGGGATTCATATGAAAAAGTGGTTTGCAATATTGTCTGTTATGGCAATCATTCTGGTGTTGGCAGGCTGCGGTTCCTCAGATGACACGTCTAGTGCGTCAGGTTCAAGCGGAGACGTGAAGAAAATTATCGTAGGCACAGGTACTCAATTTAAAAATGTATGCTTTATTGACGAAAATGGAAATTTAACAGGCTTTGATGTGGAGCTGATTAAGGAGCTGGACAAGCGCCTGCCTCAATACGAGTTTGAATTCAAAACGATGGATTTTGGAAATCTGCTGCTCAGTCTCGATGCCGGCAAGATTGATCTGGTATCGCATCAAATGGAGAAAAACCCGGAACGCGAAGCCAAGTATCTGTTCAACAAAAATCCGTATAGCATTTTTCTGAACAGAGTGGCTGTAGCGAAGGATAATAATAGCATTCATTCCATTGATGATTTAAAAGGGAAAAAGGTACTTACCAGTCCAACCAGTAATGCGGCGTATGTGCTGAAAGAGTATAACAAAACCCACGGGGATGCTCTGAATATCGTATATACGTCTGGTGCAGCCAATGATACGGTGCAACAAATTACGAGCGGCCGTATAGATGCGACCATTACGACAGACTTTGCGAACCGTTTTAACACCGATGAAAAAGGAGAAGTAGCTCTGAAAACCGTCGGTGATCCTTTGACTCAATCAGATGTGCTGTATGTACTGAACAAAAATGAGCAAGGATTGGCGGATGACCTGGACAAAGCCATTCAGGAAGTGAAGGACGACGGCACGTTGTCGAAGCTGAGCATCAAATGGCTTGGAGAGGACTTCACAAAGTCCCTGGAGGATGTGAAAAAAGAAGGTTCCAGCAGTAAGAATTAAGGACAGACTTGGACATTTCAGCGGTCAGGGTACTTTATGTATTCTGACCGCTGATGTATAGAAAGGAGGCAGGCATATGAGCAGAGAGTTCAATATTGATTATGTTTTTAGCTTTATCCCGAAAATGCTGTCCTATTTGCACATCACCTTGTTTATTGTGGCAAGCTCGCTTGTGTTGGGACTGATCATTGGTCTGTTGGTTGCGCTGCCTCGCATGTATAACATTCCATTTCTCAAACGTGTTTCTCAGGTGTATGTTTCTTTTTTCCGTGGAACCCCTATTCTAATTCAATTGTTTCTGGTGTATTACGGCCTGCCAGAGCTACTAAAGCTGGTGGATATCAATTCCTCCAGGTGGGATGTGCTGTGGTTTGCTGTAGCGACCTATGCGCTCAACAGTGGAGCCTTTATTTCTGAAATTATCAGGTCTGGTGTAGGAGCTGTAGAACGGGGACAAATCGAGGCTGCACAGTCAGTCGGCATGTCAGGCTATCAGACTTTTACACGTATCATCTTGCCACAAGCGCTGGCTGTGGTGGTTCCCGTATTTTCCAATCTGGTCATTGGTAATTTGAAGGATACTTCGCTGGCGTTTACCATCGGTGCGATGGAGATGACAGGAAAATCGCAAACATTAGGCTCGGCTACCCAGCATTTTGTTGAAACGTATATCGCGTTGTCTCTTATCTATCTGGTGATCAGTCTGATTGTACAAAAATTATTCAAGGTGCTGGAAAATACGCTTCTCCGGCATGAGCATAGAGATTCAGTACAGAAAGAGCCCGCAAAACGAAAAGGTTTTGTGGTGCGTTACCTGAGAAGTCCTCGTCTGAGTAAAGGAGGTAAAGGCATATGAGTCTGGACTTTGGATTTGTATACACCGCCTTTTTGGGATTGTTCTCGGCGTTGCCCAACACTTTAATCATTACAGTGGTTTCCGTGCTGGCAGGGTTGGTCATCGGGATTATAACGGCGTTGGCACGAATTTATAACGTTCCTGTGTTGTCGCAAATCTCTCACGCTTACGTTACTTTTATCCGAGGTACACCGATGCTGATGCATCTGCTGCTTATTTATTTCAGTTTGCCTTTGTTGATTGATGCAGGAGCGAAGCATTTCGGTTGGTCACTGCAATCCAAAGACGTTCCTTATATGGTATTTGTACTCATTTCGTTCTCCATTACCAGTGGCGCCTATATGTCTGAGGTCGTCCGTTCCGGAATCCAGTCGGTCAACAAGGGCCAAATTGAGGCGGCTTATGCGGTTGGTATGACGACATGGCAAGTATTGAGACGCATCGTATTTCCACAGGCGTTTGTGGTGAGTTTGCCGAACCTGACGAATTCGGTTATTGGGATGCTGCATGGCTCTACCTTGGCCTTCACGGTTTCGGTCACGGAAATCCAGGCACAGGCTGAAATTCTGGCATCCACCAACTGGAAATATTTAGAGGTGTATATTGCGGCAGCACTGCTATTTTGGGGCTTGACGGTATTGATTGAGCGAATATCCGGCTTGGTGGAGAAAAAAATCAATGTGTTTAATGGAGGTCGAGCATCATGATCCGTCTGCAAAATATTACAAAGTCGTTCGGCAAACATGAAGTGCTCAAAGGCATTGATTTGACGGTAAACAAAGGCGAGGTCGTTGTTATCTTAGGACCAAGCGGTTCAGGAAAAACAACCTTGCTACGCTGCATTAATTATCTGGAAAAGCCGAATGACGGAGAAGTCAGCATTGGCGATTTTACCGTGAACTGCAAGCGACCTGCGAAGAAGGATGTCTTGGCCTTGCGTAAAAAGACGGCTATGGTGTTCCAGCAATATCATTTGTTCAAGCATAAAACCGCGCTGGAAAATGTCATGGAGGGACTTGTCGTTGTCCGTAAGGTTAAGCAAGAGGAAGCGAAAAAAATTAGTATTGAAGTGCTGGAAAAGGTTGGTCTTGGCGAAAAACTGAATCATTATCCGAGCCAGCTATCCGGTGGGCAGCAGCAGCGTGTCGGCATCGCGCGCGCTTTGGCGCTGAACCCAGAGGTGATTTTATTTGATGAGCCAACTTCGGCGCTGGACCCTGAACTGGTGGGTGAGGTGCTGTCGGTGATCCGCAAGATTGCGAAGGAAGGCATAACGATGATTGTCGTGACACATGAAATGGGCTTTGCGCGTGATGTTTCTAATCATGTGGTATTTATGGATGGCGGCCATATTATTGAGGAAGGCACACCGGACGCCATTTTTAACCACCCCAAAGAGGAGCGTACCCAACAATTCCTGAAACGAATTACACCAGAATATAACTATTCCATTTGACGGGAGAGGGAGACATGAGCATTAAAATCGGAGTATTGGATCAAAGCCCTATACACGAGGGTGAAACGGCGGCACAGGCCCTTCGCAACACAATTAAGCTGGCGCAGCGTGTAGAAGAGCTGGGATTCACACGCTTTTGGGTATCAGAACATCATGATTCCGAGCAGGTTGCAGGCTCATCACCAGAGGTGCTTATTTCCCATCTATTAGCACGTACCGAGCGTATTACCATCGGGTCTGGCGGGGTAATGCTTCAGCATTACAGTCCATATAAAGTGGCTGAAAACTTTAATGTGCTAGCCTCTCTTGCACCGGGGCGTGTAGATTTGGGTATCGGACGTGCGCCAGGCGGGTTGCCGAAATCTACACAGGCGTTACAACGTAACGTGCATGATGCGCCTTCTCTTGAAGAGAAAATTGATGAAGTAAGCCGCTATATTCATAATATCCCGATTGAAGAAGGACCGCTGGCCGGATTACAGGCGAATCCGATTCCAGAAATCCCAGCAGAGATTTATGTTTTGGGTACAAGTACAGACAGCGCTGGAATTGCTGCGCGTTTGGGGTTGCCCTATGTTTTTTCGCAATTTATTAACAGTAGTGAGCAGGTTGCATTGGATTCATTCCGTACGTATCGGGAGTCTTTCGATTACAGTTATGGGCGTGAACCAAAGGCACTTTTTGCGCTATCGGTTATTGTGGCAGACACTTCCGAGGAAGCAGCGGAGTTGGCAGGTGAGCAGAAGCTGTACAAGATTCATCTGGCCAGTGGCAAAACGGCTACGGTGGGCGCGCTGGAAAGTGCAGAGGAATTTGGTAAGCAATCGGGTGAAGAATATACAATTGAAGTTACAGAAGCACAAATTAACAAAGGAAATAAAGACGAAATCTATGCTACGCTGACGGAAATACAAGCGAAGTATCAGGCAGATGAACTGATCGTGACGACAGGCATACGGGATATCGAAAAGCGTGTGCGCTCATTCGAGTTGTTGCATGAAGCTTTTGCCGGGTTGCCTGTGCAATCCTAGATACTATTGACATAAGAAAGTTATAGCCAATAATGGATTCACAAAGGAGGAATAGGGATGAGTGGATCAACCGGGACAAAGGAGCAGGTTTTGGAGCAGAAGCTGGTGGAAATTCGCCGTCATCTGCACCGTTATCCCGAGCTGTCTAACGAGGAGGTTGAAACTACCGCCTATATCCGCCGCCTGCTTAAAGAACAGGATATAACGATTCTGGATGTGCCGCTGCGTACCGGATTGGTAGCGGAAATCGGCGGACAGCAGGAAGGTCCAACGGTTGCGCTTCGTGCAGACATTGATGCACTGCCCATCCAGGAGGAGACGGGATTGCCCTATGCTTCGCTACATCCTGGCAAGATGCATGCCTGTGGGCATGATTTTCATACGGCATCCCTGTTAGGTGCAGCCGCATTGCTGAAGCAGCGGGAGCAAAAGCTGAAAGGGACGGTTCGACTGGTGTTCCAGCCAGCCGAGGAGAAAGCCAAAGGCGCTGCCCAAGTGCTGGACAGCGGTGCGCTGGCAGGGGTGCAGGCCATCTTCGGCCTGCATAACAAACCAGACCTGCCCGTAGGCACGGTCGGTATCAAAGAAGGACCGCTAATGGCAGCGGCAGACGGATTTTACATTGAGGTGGAGGGCTTGAGCACACATGCGGCAGTTCCGCATGCAGGGATTGACCCCATTGTGGTATCGTCGCATATCATTACGGCACTGCAATCGATTGTGAGCAGGAGCGTTAACCCGCTCGATAGCGCGGTCATCAGTGTCACGAAGCTGCACAGTGGCAATGCTTGGAACATCATCCCAGACCGCGCTCATTTGGACGGAACCATCCGCACATTTGACGAAAATGTTCGAGCCCAGGTGGCTGAACGCTTCGAGCAGGTCGTCAAGGGCGTAGCCGATGCTTTTGGCACGAAAGCGACCATTCGCTGGATCGAGGGTCCGCCACCTGTACTGAACGACGGTAAGTTGGCTGTAATCGCGGTGCAGGCGGCCGAAGCGGTTGGTCTGGAGGTCGTTCGTCCCATACCTTCCTCGGCAAGCGAGGACTTTGGATTTTATCAGAAGAACGTCCCAGGTGTGTTTGTCTTTGTCGGCACTGCGGGAAGCCAGGAATGGCATCATCCTGCCTTTGATCTGGACGAACGTGCGCTGCCGGGAACAGCGAAGCTGCTAGCTTCACTGGCTGAATCGGCGTTGAAATCCATAGAGTAGGAACACAACGCTACTCTATGGATGCTGATCCCCTCTCTATGAAGAGGGGATCTTTTTGTTTGACGGTATATTATTCCAATGATAATATAAAATTGTTATTTAATTCAAAATTGAGAGTGGGTGTAGGTGAGAGATAAACGTTTGTTATTTTGAATGTGCTCGTAAAAATAACAGGTACGGAGGTTGAAAAAATGCCGAAGAAAAAAGGAATGATCATGGCTTCTTTTTCATTGGTAATGGCTGCTTCTTTACTGGTTGGCGGAGCTAATGTCGGTTCAGCAGCCTCAGATTATGAAAGCACCTCGAATATAGAAATAACGAGTAATAGCTTGGCTGCCGCTGACTTACCTGCCAAATTTAAGCCTTCGGTAGAATGGGTTTGGAAGAATAGGATAGTCAAAGAAGGCTCGACCAACCGTAAAAATTTGATTTTTGATCAAATTTATGCGGGAAAAGGAACGATAAATTATGTAGTGCGCTGGCAATCCTCTAAAAATATCACTCTTCAGCAACGTAAAGATATGGCTTCCATGCTAAGTCGCCAATTAAATAACTGGAATAAGCAGCTAAAAGGATATGACGGCTGGCCGTATGATTATATTACTGTAAAAATAGTAGGCTGGGCCGTTGCAAATCCGTCGCAGATTCTTAACAAACAATCGAATGAAATCGTTTACACGGATACGATTACCGATGACTTAAGTAAAACAGACCCCAATATTCCGGCGAAACTTCCGGTTGCTCCTAATGCACTGTCGAGATTTGAACATTTTATGGACCCTAACTATACGTATCCGGGGGGACTGGACAAGCGATTTGATATGTACTTATGGGGAACGTCTAATTTTCAGGGTGGAGCCGGTGGTGACTGGGGACAACGTATGCCTGATGATTATATCCTGAGCACCTTGAATTCGGATGAAGTTCAGATCACAGAGCATGAGATGGGGCATGGATTCGGCTTGCCTGATTTCTATGAAGAGCACGAGCGTCCACCTGGCGGGTTCCCTGTGCCTACGATTATGTGGGCCGGAAATTCTCCTAAAATTACAGAGTGGGATACCTGGATGTTGCGTTATACCTGGAGCCAGGTCAAGAAAGACACCTCTCGTTTTCCCACCCGTTAAAAGAAAATGTATGTATTCAAAGGTTGTCTCCTGCGATTTTTGGTGGGAGACAACCTTTTTTATTTTATAGATAAACAGTTTGACTCGGAAGGGACTGACTTTGGCTTTGCATCAGTATTGTGCCTTCATTTTCGTATGAATGAATCACTAAGAATGAACGGATGTACGATAGTATGTATAATGGACATCAGATATGAAAGAAAAGAGGACAGAAAGCGATGAGTCACGACGTGAATGCTCCTTATGATGTACATGTAGGATATGGACCAGTGTTTGAGCTGCTCAGCAGCTTACACACTTTTATTTGTCGTAAAGCGTATAAGAAGACAGATTTAATAGCATCCAGATGGGCGGACCAAGTGCGTGGAACGCTGTCTCCGAGGCTGTCCGCGTTACTGGAGTCCATGGAAATCAATGCAGACTGGAAAATTATTTATGGACTTGTATGTATGCTTTCTGATCAGGGGGGCGTTGAAGAGGTCGTGGATCGTTTGGAAAGCCAGTCTTTACAGGAACTAAAGCAACAGGCATCAGCCTATGGGATTCCGCTGTCTGACGACATGGAGAACCTCCGTAAACTTGCTTTGCAACTGCTATCCGGCTGGAACGAGGAGTATTTTCGTCACGTGGATACAAGTATCCTTAGCGGCCTGGAACTGGAAGCTGAATGCAGAAAACGGGAGGAGAACGCATATAGCTCTATGGAGCGGGTGGATCGTATAACTAATGGCTTCCGATTCGAGCCTTCCGCTGGACTGACGCAAGTGTTGCTGGTACCGCAATATCATTTTCAGCCGATGAATATTATTTATCGATTTGGGTCACTTTTGTTATGTCATTATTCCGCAGGAGTATATGTTCAGGAGGATGATTTTTTATCACCACAGGAATACCGAATGATTCGAAGTTTGGGAGAGAAGAGCAGGCTCAAGATTTTAAAATATTTGTACCAAAGCCAGTCTCCGCGAACCTTTATTGAGATTGTCCGTCATCTCAAGCTATCCAAGGGAATCACGCATGATCATATATTTAAGCTCCGTGCCGCTGGCTTTATTCATGCACATTTTGATGGCGAAACATTGCTTGGCTACAGTGCACGGCTTACGGCTGTGGATGAGATGCATTGGAGTATCCTTGGTTATATGAAGCGAAGGTAGATCGCAATATTAATTATTGACAAAAATATTTATTTGTGCTATAATTTAAAATTAATCCTATTTATATTATAATAAGATTCTCCTGGCCAGGGGAATCTTATTATTGTTTTTATAGGAGGATCAATGTATGAAGCCAAATGAGTCTAGTTTAACTTCCTTAATATCAGCTTTTGGCCGAGCATATCATAGTCAACATGACACACCCAAAATTTTTGATGATTTTATGGCTAAAGATTTAATTTCCCAAAATGAGTTTTCAGATATCAGAGAGAATATGATTAAAGGAATAGCGTTTTTCAATAAAGATATTGCGCAAAGGTTCAAAGATGATCCGGATGAAATTTTAAAATGGATTACACAAGTTCAACTTTCTCCAACGACCTTAGCACGTGCTGCATATTGTGAAAAAGTATTACTTAATGAAGTTAGGTTAGGATTACAGCAGTATGTCATACTAGGGGCCGGGTTAGATACGTTTTGTTTCCGTCATCCAGAATTGAAAAATAGCTTAGAAATATTTGAAATGGATCATCCAGCAACACAGGAATCTAAAAAGAAAAGGTTAGCTCATGCAAATTTAAAAATACCGAGCAATCTTCATCTGGTTTCTATGGACTTTGCCCATCCATTTTCGTATTCCAATCTATTGGATGAAGGGTTTGCTAATAAAAAAACATTCTTTAGCCTTCTGGGTGTTTCTTATTATTTAACTAAAGAGGAAATTTCAAGATTAATAAATCATTTGTTTACCAAGGTCCCATCGGGAAGTTCGATCGTTTTTGATTATGCAGATGAAAACCTTTTTAAAGAAAACGGCATGTCTAATCGAGTTGAAAATATGGTAAAAATGGCTTCAGTAAGTGGTGAACCCATGAAATCGTGCTTTGCTTATGATGAAATTGAGGGAATGTTAGAAGCTTCAGATTTACTAATTTATGAACATCTATCCCCGGATACAATAAATAGCCTTTTCTTTGGTGAGAGGGCAGATTATTTGTCCGCATTCGAAACGATTCATTATATCCATGCTATAAAAAAATAATATAACAATAAATAAGAGACAGCCTCTCAATCTACTATTAGGGATTGAGAGGTTTTATTTATATTTGTACAAGAATTCGGATAGATATTGATGAGCAGAGTTTTTATATAAAAAAATGCAGTTCTCCCTTTACAGAACCCTAATAAATTCCTATAATGAGGTTTATCTTCTTAATCACAACTTGTTCTATCGGAATTTAATCATTTAACTCGGGGGGATTATGTTGAAAAAGGGTATTATTTTACTTAGCAGTCTACTTCTGGCGAGCTCTACCTTGCTGGCAGCTTGCTCTAACGGTGGATCGGAAAGCAACAACAATACTACTGCCCAAAATAATGGGGACACACAGACAACTGCTACAGCGCAGCCATTAACAAGTCTGGTAAAGGCTTCTGATATGTCCAAATTGCCGGAAGTGTCCAAAAAAAGAAACGACACCATTATTGTAGGCCTGACTGACCCGGCCGGAGTATTCACGCCGTATTTTAACCAAAGCGGCTATGACGGCAACGTCATTTCGCAGTTATGGACTCCGCTGGTTACGGTAGATGAGAAGGGACTTCCGCTGCCCAATCTGGCGAAGAGCTGGGATATTTCCAAGGATAATTTAACATATACGTTTCATCTGGTTCCCAATACCCAATTCAGCGATGGCTCACCTTTGACAGCAGAGGATGTCGCATTTACCTGGACGTTAATCTATGACAAAGCCTATCCGGGCGATAGCCAAATCCGAAAGCTGAACATTAAAGGCGGCAAAGCCTATACGGAAGGCAAGGCACAACAAATTGATGGAATTAAGGTAATTGATCCACAGACTATTTCTGTGACATTGGAAAAGCCAAACGCGCTGGCTCTGACTATTCTCGGTGAATATGTATTGTCCAAAGCTTACTACGGCAAGGATTATAAGTTCGGACAGCTGGATTATTTTAAAAATTTGCATGGTAGCCCATTGGGGAATGGGGCATATAAGTTGGAAAAATTCATTCCAGGGCAAGAAGTTCGTCTGGAGGCAAACGATCACTTTTTTAAAGGCAAACCGAAAACGAAACACTTCATATATAAGACAGCGGAAGGCGATGCTTGGCAATTCATCGAAACAGGGGATACCGATTTTGCTTCCTTTACCGCAACGCAAGAAAATATCGACAAGCTGAAAGGACTCGGCTTTTTGAATATTTTGCCTTATACACCGAGCACCTATGGATATTTGCAAGTCAATCTGGAAAATGAAAAGCTGAAGGATAAAAAGGTTCGTCAAGCGTTGACCTATGGATTGGATCGCAAAAGCATTTATGTTGACGCAGCACAGGGAGCAGGGGCGGTCGCCAACATTCCAGCTTCTCCTATATTCTGGTCATACACGACCGATGGAATCAATCCATACAACTATGACCCGGAGCAAGCGAAAAAGCTGCTGGATGAAGCGGGCTGGGTAGAAGGCAGTGATGGCATTCGTGAGAAAAACGGCCAGAAGCTGACCATTCACTTGCTGACCTCCAAACGTCCAGAAACAGACACCTTTATCGCGCTTGCGGCTGAAAACTATAAAGCGATTGGCGTTGACTTGCAACCGGAAATCTTTGCAGACTTTAATGCAATGGTCGCCAAAGTAGAAGGTAAAGATTATGATCTCGCCGCCTTCTCGACAGCCATGCTGACAGACCCATCTGATGGAATCGAGCCGTTCGTCAATGGTGAAATCAAGGGATATAACAATCCGAAGCTCAAAGAGCTCTATGAAAAAGGTTTGGCTACGACGAATATGGAAGAGCGTAAGAAAATATATAAGGAATTATATGTACTGCTAAATGATGAACTACCCGTTATTTTCACCAACTACAAGAAGACTGTATATGCTTACAATGGTCGAATGGAACATGTAAAGGTCAGCCCATTCATTGGTTTGTCTGGTAATCTGTTCGAGTGGTCCCTTAAATAAGCCACCTTTGCGGGCCCCTTGTGAAGAACTTCAGGTTCGGATCAAGGGGTCTGCCAAATGGAGGACGCGTAATGAGTAGCCCGACCATGAATTGAAAGGAGTCTGTCATGAGCTCGTTTTTAACGAAAAGACTGACGTACATGATTATTATTTTGTTGGCCGCTTCGATGATGATTTTTTTTCTGTATGCCATGACACCGGGAGATTTCATTAGCGGTAATCTGAAGCTGTCGCCGGAGAGAAAAGCGGAGCTGAGGGAAATTTACGGGTTGAATAAGCCTATTCTTGAGCGCTACGGAAACTGGCTAGGCAATGCGCTGCATGGTAATTTCGGCTATTCGCTCGCTCAACAGAAACCGGTGCTAACCTTATTTAATGAATATATCTGGAATTCATTCTTGTTGGCCATTGTATCCACCTTCCTGACCTGGCTGATTGCAGTTATTATTGGTGTGGTTGCTGCTTACAAGCAGTATTCATGGTTCGATACGCTGGTCATGGTGGTGATTTTTGCCGCGATGTCTGTTCCCTCTTTTTTTATCGGACTGTATCTGATCAAAATTGCGGCGGTCGATCTGAAATGGCTGCCACCGGGCGGGATGCTCAATACGGGTAGTAACACTACAGGCATGGAGTATGTGAAGGAGGTTCTCCAGCATATGACCTTGCCGGTGATCGTGATGACACTGCTGGGCTTGGGTTCGCTGACCCGTTACTTCCGCAGCAATATGATCGACGTGATCCAGCAGGATTATATCCGCACAGCTCGTGCAAAGGGCTTAAAGGAAAGAAAGGTGCTTTTTACACACGCATTGAGAAATGCATTATTGCCTGCCATTACGCTCGTTGGCTTTGAATTGCCTGCGTTGTTTGGCGGATCTCTGATTATTGAAAAGATTTTTAACTGGCCCGGGATCGGTCAGCTGTACATGCTATCCTTTTCGCTTCGGGATTATCCGCTGCTGATGGGCTTCACGATGCTGATTGCCATATTGAGCGTGATCGGGACGCTGTTATCCGATATTTTGTATCGCATTGCTGACCCGCGTGTAAAAGTGTAAGAAGGAGGCTATGGAATGTCATCCGTGAGCAGTAATTTGAGCAAGAGCAACCGCAGACTGCGATTAAATGCCAAATCTTCAATGTGGCAGCAAGCGCTCCGGCAGCTGTTCAGAAACAAGCTTGCTATGGCTGGGCTGCTCGTCGTGGTATTTATGTTTTTGCTCTGTTTTATCGGTCCGTTATTTTCTCCTTATTCCGATAACAAAACGAACATATTAATAATGAACAAGGCGCCGAATATCCATCACTGGCTAGGAACAGACAAGCTGGGACGGGATGTGCTGACACGTGTGATGCAGGCAGGTCAAATTTCTCTTACTGTGGGTTTGGCTTCTATGGTGTTGTCTGTCTTTTTAGGAGCAACGCTGGGGGTTATATCCGCCTATTTTCGCGGAATTGCGGATCAAATCATTATGCGCATTGCCGATTTGCTGCTGACTATACCCAGTTTGCCATTGCTATTTATTATGGGTGCGCTGTTATCTGACTGGAAGGTTCCGCCTGATCAACGGATGTATATCGTCATGTTGATGCTGAGTCTGGTCAACTGGCCGGGGATTGCACGGATGGTGAGAGGTCAGATGCTTAGTTTGCGAGAACGTGAATTTATGCAGGCAGCGACGGTACTAGGACTATCGAATCGCCGAAAGCTCTTTAAGCATCTGCTGCCGAATATTTTGCCATTGTTGATCGTTATCGCTACATTGAACATTGGCGGAGCCATCCTGAGTGAATCTGTACTCAGCTTCTTTGGTCTTGGTGTGTTGCCCACGACACCGACTTGGGGCAATATGATTGATGCCGCCAACAATGTACTGGATTTTCAGCAACGACCTTGGTTGTGGATACCACCAGGCCTGTCTATTTTTGCAACAGTCATCGCTATTAATATTTTTGGTGACGGGCTGCGGGATGTACTCGACCCGAAACATAAGAGGTAGGTGATCATGCACCATGGACAATTTACTTTCCATTGAACATTTAAGCACTCATTTTTATACAGAAGAAGGAACGGTCAAAGCGGTGGATGATATCAGCTTTCGCGTGAAGCCGGGGGAGACGGTATGCATTGTCGGTGAATCGGGCTGCGGCAAAAGTATTACCGCCATGTCGATCATGGGCCTGATTCAGAGTCCCGGTGGTAAAGTGACAGGTGGAAGTATCCGTTTTGAGGAAACCGATCTGCTAGAGCTTAGTAGAAATGAGATGCGCACGATTCGCGGACATGAAATCTCCATGATTTTTCAGGAGCCGATGTCTTCATTAAATCCGGTGATGACCATTGGTGAACAACTGTCTGAGCCACTGATTGAGCACTTAAAGATGGGCCGAAAGCAAGCTCGCAAGCGGGCGCTAGAGCTGATTGAACAGGTCGGCATATCCCGACCGGAGCAGATTTTAAAAAGCTACCCCCATGAACTGAGTGGAGGGATGCTGCAGCGCATTATGATTGCCATTGCTGTTTCTTGCGGACCCAAGCTGCTTATTGCGGATGAGCCGACCACGGCACTGGATGTAACAATTCAGGCACAGATTCTCGACATGCTGCGTGAATTTAAAGCCCAATCCAATATGTCGCTCATGTTAATCACCCATGATTTGGGTGTTGTTGCGGAGATGGCCGATTACGTCATTGTGATGTATGCGGGCAAGATCGTCGAGGAAGGCGAAGTGGTGCAGCTATTCAATCACCCCAAGCATCCCTATACACAGGGGTTGCTCAAGTCCAAACCGGTGCTTAATCAGCGCCAAAAGGAGCTGTATTCCATCCCCGGACAGGTACCTAATCCACTGGAGCTGACGACTTCTTGTTATTTTCATGACCGCTGCGGGCATTGCATAGACATTTGTCGTGTAAAGGAGCCTACATTAAAAGAAGTTTCAGCTCAGCAGAAAGCATCCTGCTGGTTATATGAGGAGGCGGTTGTTCATGGCTGAGCCGTTGTTGGAAATAGACCGTTTAAAAACATACTTCCCGGTGAAGTCCGGTTTTATGAATCGTACTACAGGGCACGTGCGGGCAGTAGACGATATAAGCTTTACGATCCGTCAGGGTGAAACCTTCGGTCTGGTGGGGGAATCGGGGAGCGGTAAAAGCACGGTGGGCCGCACGATTGTCAGATTGACGGATAAAACAGATGGTACCGTAAAATACAAAGGGGTAGATCTCCACAGCTTGTCGGCCAAAGGGATGCAGGAACTTCGTCCTAAAATTCAGCTGATCTTTCAAGACCCGTACAGCTCGCTGAATCCGCGTGTACGGATCGGAGATGCCATTGGTGAGGCGCTGCTCGACCACGGTATAGCTACCAAAGAGGAGGTTCGGCAGATCGTGCTGGACGTACTTAAGCTGTGTGGATTGTCGGAATATCATATCGACCGTTTCCCGCATGAATTTTCGGGAGGTCAGCGTCAACGGATTGGCATTGCCCGCGCGCTGGCGCTTCAACCGGATCTGATCATCGCTGATGAGCCGGTGTCAGCGCTGGATGTGTCCATACAGGCGCAGATTATTAACCTTTTTGCCAAATTGCAGGCCGAGCGGGGTCTGACATATTTGTTCATCTCCCACGATTTGAGCGTAGTTGAACATTTATGTTCTCGTATTGGCGTGATGTACCTAGGCTCTATGGTCGAAACAGCTTCGCGTGACGAGTTATTCGGCAATCCGCTGCATCCGTATACGAAGGCGTTGCTGTCGGCTGTGCCTATACCAGTGCCGAAGCTAAAAAGAGAACGTATTTTGCTCAAAGGGGATATTCCAAGTCCGGTGAATCCGCCTTCGGGCTGCAAGTTTCATACGCGCTGCCCCTTTGCAATCGACCGCTGTTCTCAAGAGATTCCATTCTATCGTGAAGCTCGCCCAGATCACTGGGTGGCTTGCCATTTGGCTGAATGAACGAAGTTAACTCAGCAAGTTTTGTGCCGTTGTCACGGCAGACCGTTCACCGCAATGAAACGGTTCTGCTAGAGCAACGGCTTTTTGCTGTATAGTGTTTTGAAATGTTTGAGTTGACAATCTACTTGAAGCAGAGGTATATTAAACATTAATCGTAATTATTACTATTAAAACGCAAAAGCATGTCCATATTTGTGTCCTTCCGTCCCGCGATCGCGATGGGGAACCTTTATGATTGGCATATATAACAAGGAGGAGCTTTACATGGCCAAGAAGTCGAAAATCGTAAAAGAGAAGAAACGTCAGGAAATTGTAGCGAAATATGCGGATTTGAGACGTGAATTAAAAGCAAAAGGGGACTATGAAGCTTTGCAAAAGCTTCCTCGGGACTCATCCCCAACCCGCTTGAAAAACCGTTGCGAGCTGACAGGCAGACCGAGAGGATACCTGCGCAAATTCAAGCTGTCCCGAATTGCGTTCCGCGAGCTGGCCCATAAAGGCCAAATTCCAGGTATTACGAAATCTAGCTGGTAATTTAGAAACCGATTAATTGTTTGTATGTTTATCTGATAGCAGGTTGTAACGAGAATGCTTCATGCCAGTAGGGTGGCGTGGAGCATTCTTTTTCGAAGGAATATATTATCATTTGTATTGATTCTCCTCAGTTGGTTAGGTAGAATATGGACGGGTTAAAAATAATACATAACAAGCGATTACATAATGTGGATATGTCAGATTATGTATACCTCAGGAGGAGCTACAAGATGGAAGTGAAACAGAGAGAGGACTCCTTTTGGAGTATGGTCAAAAAAGGAAATAAATCTTCAGGCTCGGCAGCGTTGGGTAATACCGGCATTGCCCTGATTAAGGGGATTGCTTTTGCCTTGACAGGCAGTGGCTCTATGTTTGCTACGATGATGCATTCCATTGCGGATGCAGTGAACCAAATGTTTGTATTTGCGGGCAGTGTATTGGCAGAGAAAAAACCTACGAAACGGTTTCCTACTGGCTTTGGACGGGTAATTAATCTTTTTTGTATGGTTGCTGTTATTGTCGTAACGATTATGGCCTACGAAACTGCATTGGAAGGAATTCATTTGCTACAGCATCCGGCTGAATCTGCACAAGGATTTTGGATTAATGTAGTGGTGCTGGTTTTGTCATTGGCGGTTGACGGATTTGTATGGAGCAAAGCGATGAAAGAAGTGCTGCATGAATCCAGAGTGGAAGCTAAGGGGCTAAGTATTTTTACTTCTGCCTTTCGTCATGTGGGACGTGCTGCGCCACCAACCCGTTTGGTGTTCTATGAGGATTTGGTTGCAACGACAGGTGGGGTACTCGCCCTGCTAGCTGTAGTGGTCACATCGCTGACTGATTTTAAGCTGCTGGACGGAATTTCAAGTATTCTCATCGGCTGTCTGATGGTCGGTGTAGCGTTCCGGGTCGGTTATGACAACATGGTGGGCTTGATTGGTGTATCTGCACCTCCCGATATCGAAGAACGTGTGGCTTCCATTATCCTGGCAGATACACATGTGACTGATATTTCTCAAATGCGTATTTTGCAGGAGGGACGTTACTATCACGTCGAAGGGGTGATCGAGCTTACTTCGGGCATGACGCTGGCTGATGCTGATGATATCAAATTTAGAGTCGAGGATGCTCTGCTGCGTGATCCTAATATTTCAGATGCCGCATTGGGGATTCTAGAGGATGACGGGATTAGAAACTGGAAACAAGAGAAGCCTAAAGCTTAGAAAAATGGACCAAAGCGAATCTGGACGGAGCTTAAGAACGTAAATAAGAACCTTCATGACCACGACAACGTGGCGTGGAGGTTCTTTTATATTTTTCCAATTGTATTCCTACCCCTTTGAATTTAGGCTGATTGTTAGATACAATGAAAGCGTTAACAAAAAGAGAGTGAAACGAATGCTTCTCATGGGGAGGAAATGCGAATGAGTCTTCTGAAGGAGGCTTGGCCTGCTTCGCGGCTCGTCAACGCGCTGGCTGGCGGAGTGCAGGGTTCAGCAAGACAACGGTTAAGGAGCAATTGGACCCAAAGGCTACGGGCAACTGTCGATAAACCGGCATTCGCCGAGCTTTGGAAGGACATCGAACGCATCTGCAATGATGTTCGGGAAGCGCCTTGGCCTGAACTACCATTGTCTCTGTTCCGGCAATTTGCTAATACAGGGGAGCGCAAGCCGTATGAGGATGTATACTTCGAACGGCGCGGACGACTAGTTGCTATCGTGCTGGCAGCTGTTGCCGATCCGGTGCCTCGGAAGATGAAAGAGGTGGAAAGCGGACTGCTGGACATATGCAGCGAGTACACTTGGGCGCTTCCTGCACATGTCAACGAAGAGGACACTGTAACACCGCCTTGGCAGCAGGTGGATTTATTCGCGTCCGAAACAGCGCAAATGCTGGTTGAAATTTTATTGCTGCTTGGAGAAAAGCTGGCTGATCACGTAGTCGTTCAGGTGCACAAAGAGGTTGAGCGCCGTGTACTGGAACCTGTTTTTTGGCAGCCTCATCATTATGATTGGGAAACGGCAGAGCATAACTGGTCGGCAGTATGCGCTTCGGGTTGCGGAATTGCTGCATTGCTGCTGGCAAAAGACGACTTTTCCAAAGCGGTAGCCATCGAGCGTATGCTGGGCGCACTGGATTGTTTTTTGGCAGGCTACAGAGAGGACGGGGGATGTCCCGAAGGCGTAGGTTATTGGGTGTATGGCTTTGGGTACTTTATATATTTTGCCGATATGCTGCGTGAGTTTACCGAGGGAGCTGTGGATATTTTGAACTCGGAAAAGGTAAGGCAAATCGCAGCCTTCGCAGAACGGGTCCATTTGTCGGACGGTATTTTCGCTAATTATTCAGATAGTAGTGAAACTGAACGGTTACCTTCCGGACTCATCTCCTATGTGAATTTTTTGCAAGGACGTCCATCTACACTCCCTTTTCGCGTACCTGGTTTGTTGGAAGATCCGTGTCGCCGCTGGGCTCATGTATTGCGTAACCTAGTCTGGACGAACCCCTTGGTGTATGGATGCGGAGAAGCCGTAATCGATTATTTGCCGCAACTCGGCTGGTTGATGTGCCGTAGCCTCAGATCTAGTCATCATGGATCTGGGGGGCAGCAGGATCATTCAGATGCCGTACTTGCTTTTTCAGCCAAGGGTGGGCATAACAATGAGCCGCACAATCATAATGATCTTGGACATTTCATCCTTCATGGCGGCGGCGAAAATCTACTCTGTGATCTGGGAGCAGGCTTGTACACGAAAGCCTATTTTTCGCCCGGACGGGAGTCGATTATCAATATTTCCTCCAGCGGCCATTCCGTGCCTATCATCAATGGGACCGCGCAGCAATCCGGAGCAAAGGCAAGGGCGGTTGTGCTGGATGTTGCTATGGATGAGCAGGAGGGAGCACAGACAGTCACAAGCTTTAAGCTCGACTTGACATCTGCTTATGCTGTTGATGAAATGGCAGTTTTCACCCGTTCCTTTGCCTGGAGTGTACTGGAGGGAAACGAGGGAGCAAGGCTTACTGTCACAGATCATTTTGAGTTTGAAACGTCTGGTATGAACGTGAAGCCGTGGGATGTGGAGGAGCTTTTGATCAGCCGTATTCAGCCTAATACAGGAGCAGGCTTCGTGGAATGGAAGGGAACGAATGCAGTGGCTAGGCTAAATTATGATGCTGGCGCGCTGAGGCAGAGGCTGGAGGCCGTGAAGCATATAGATCATGACGGAGTGCCCTTTGTATTTTATAAGACATCACTGCAACTGGATTCCAATCGCTGGAACGGCTCAGCAAGTGTCGATTGCAATCTATTTTTTACCATACATCAATCTTCATGTTGAATGGGAGGCATACAGAATGAATAAGCTTCAAACAGGCAGCGTATACCCTTGGCAGACGGAACTGGAGAGATTTATACAACAGGTGGAAAGCGCACCAAACCGAGAAAATGATGGATGGACACACGAGCGTAAGCTGGCTGTGCTGGAAAAGCTGGTTCGTGCATATGCCTTGTATCAAGATGAAAACGGAGCTATCATTGACCCTCATTCTGAAAGTGAACGGTATTACTCCACTCCATCCTATGCGTTGGCTGCGGCTGTGCTGGTCAAAGAAGGCCGGCATGATTTACTCGAATCTGCTGCTGCGGCCTTGACGCATAGCATAGCCTGTGTAGTGGACGAAAAAGCGCCGGATCATCACCCGGACTTTTTTCCAATTATGATGATGGGGGCGTATCGTATCCTTAAAAATCTGCTGCCAGAGCAAGCCACGGCTTGGAAGCAGCAGTTGAGCAGGATTCAACCTGAGCAGACTTACATTTTTACGATGAGCAAAATGAAAAATCCAAACCGGATGATCAACTGGAACGCGATCATGATTTCCGGCGAGTTTTTGCGTGCCACTGAAGGGATTGCAGCCGATTCTGAGTGGATGGAGACGTATATCCGCAACTACCATTTACCTCGCTTTACCGGTTTGGGGCTGTATCAAGATGGTCCGCTGGATCGGCCCAATAGCCCATTCGCCTACGATATTGTCACACGGTTTCATCTGGGCGTGATGCTGGAGAGCGGATATAATGGCGGCTGTGCTCTCGAAGTGCGTGACTACCTTCGCAGAGGAGCACTTAGCTCATTGCTGACTTTATCCCCACATGGGGAAATTCCTCCGCGTGGAAGAAGCGCGCAGCACCAATGGAACGAAGCTGCAGCGGCCTTTGTTTTTACAACACATGCTCAGCAGGCGTATACAGCAGGCGAGCATGGGCTTGCAGGTGCATTTCGGCGGGCAGCAGATCTATGCTGGCAATCCATTAGTCGGTGGCAGACCGATGATGGCAAGCTGCATATCGTTCGCAACCATTATTCGTCTGAGGCACGCCATGGCTTTGAGGTGTACTCGAATCATACCTGCTACAGTCTGTGGACGGCAGCGGTGCTGGCCCATACCCTCCTACATGGGAAGGAGATTGATCGTATTCCTCCGACCTCTATCCCGGCGGAGATCGGCAGTCGGGTGTTGGCAACGGACGGCTGGTTTCAGACCGTCATTGCAGCTGTAGTCGGGCAGCAAATGCTTGTTCAGACCTCAATCAACGATCCGTACAATATTCCGGGCATCGTACGTATTCAACGTTCTGCGCTGCCGTCTCTGATCGGCCCATCCTCAGCAGGACACGCAGATCGCGGCTTTACGGGTTTCGCGGAGGGAGATATTTTCCCGCTGAGCTATACACCAGCCTGGCAAACCGAAGACGGAAAATGGCACAGCTTGTCAGAAGGAATCCCCGGTACATTGGAATTCGATCGTGATGGAGGGATTGATCCGCAGGATGGCGGAGGAAACGTACAGATGGAGCGCAGCTCAGCGTCTGATGGAGAGACAGATTTCACTCTGCTGTGGGAAGGTCCATTCCCGGGGGTGAGGGAAATCCGAACGCATTATCGTCAGGTGCCCGGCAAAATTGAAGTGTCGTATGAGCTTCAGGGCAATATTCAGAATGTGGGGGCACTTATTCCATTGATGGCGTATGACGGTCGGGAACGAAGTGTGATTCATCATGTGATGGCAGCCGGGGAGGAAACTGAAAGCATTCGCGTAGAATATGCGGGCGCAAGCCTTGAAGTTATCCCCACGACGGAAGGAACAAACGTCGTATGGCCGGATGAATTGACTGCCGTAGCCTGCCGAAATGGTTTACTTAAGGGAGCGCGTCTAGAGTGTGGCGGCAGTCGCATTTCCTTTATCATTCGGTTACCTGAATAGATAGTTCGGGAGCCATAGTTATCTTCAATCATGTGGAAAGGGAGAGGGAAAAAAGAATGATAAAATCAGAAGCGTGGCTGGAGCAATCGTGGGAGCTGGCATTGGATAAAACGCTTGCCTTGGCGGCAAGACTGGGGGACGCCTTTCCACATGTTGCAGAGGGTGGACGTTATGATAATCGTGAGGAAGCGTGGTGGACAGCAGGCTTTTATCCGGGACTGCTATGGCTGGCCCATCGGGCACGTCCTGATTGGGAGTCTGCCAAAATTGCACAACGGTGTGAGGCACGGTTGGAAAAAATACTCTATAATAGCGAAGCTGTAGACCATGATCTCGGTTTTATTTGGCTGCTCAGCGGTGTTGCCGCCCATCGGTTGACTGGAGATTCAGAGTCCAGAAGACGGGGGTTATTGGCTGCTAATTTGCTAGCTGCCCGTTTTAACGTAAATGGCCGCTTTATTCGCGCGTGGAACTTCCACTCGAAGGATATGGATACAAGGGGTGTTGCGATTATAGACAGTATGATGAATTTACCCTTGCTCTATTGGGCCTCGGAGGAAAGTGGAGATCCACGCTTTGCGGCTCTCGCTGTCCAGCATGCAGATACCGTGGCACGTGAGTTCGTTCGTTCGGACGGCTCCATTGCGCATGTGGTTGAGTTCGATCCGGAGATTGGAAAAAAGGTCGCTGAGCATGGCGGACAGGGATTTGCTCCCGGTTCCGCCTGGGCACGTGGCACGTCTTGGGCTTTGTACGGTTTTACGCTTTCGTATGGATACACACTCGATTCGCGTTATTTAAAGGTGGCCGAGAACACGGCTGACTTTTTCCTGTCCCAGTTGGGCGATGCTTGCCTGCCTGTATGGGACTTTAGAGCAGAAGAAGGACACCGCGAAGCATGGGATTCGTCAGCTGCGGCCATTGCAGCTAGCGGTTTGCTGGAACTAGCAAAATATTCGGCACGTGCAGAGCATTTTACAGAAGCTGCAGAATCTATCCTAGAGGGCTTGCATCATACGTGTACAGCGTGGGGCGAAGAACATGAGGGATTGCTGATGAACGGAACCGTACATTATCCTGAGCAAAAACACATCAATGTGCCCATCATCTACGGCGATTATTTCTTTGTCGAAGCATTGGCAAAGCTGCGTGGTGAGGAAGGTTTGTTTAGTGTTGAACGGCGAAAAGTATAGTGAGTAAGATAGACAGGAACAAGCTCATTCGAGCTGAGCTGTTGCTTGTCACATCCACGGAATAAATAGTGAGGCAGCGTGTGTGTAATCTCGTTTACATATACGCTGTTTTTTTTGTGCGGAAAAAAGGATTTTATTTAATTCGATGCCAAAGTACTACGTGTAGGTGGATAAGAGACTGTAGCAGCGCTTATTTCGTGCCTAATTAGAGTGAAATCACGGTATATAAGCTCTTAAATCCTATAAAAATGTTCATTTTAATGCATGGAAATAGGTCTTTTCACTTGTTTATGAGTGTTTATTCGTAAATTGACAATTCAGGGAGGTGACCGTATGATATCTCCTTGGGTAAAGGAATAAAATGGATTTTAACAAATGCAAAGGAGTTATACATCATTATGACAGTAACAAGTGAGAGGGTAAGAAAGATTTACGGAGGATTTTGGGTGAGAACGGCAGCGTTTGTGATTGATCTGATCATCCTTACTGCCATAATCCTTTCAATAGGGGGAGCAATTTACATCATCCCAGATATTTTGGGTATAAAGGAGACGGTGTTCATACAAGTACTGCTTATGTGGTGGCCGCTAATCTTTTGGCTCATGGTGCCATGGCTGTACTGTGTATTATGGGAGTCGTCGAAGGTAAGAGCAACACCAGGTAAGCTTGTGTTCTCCTTAGTTGTTGTAGATAAGGAAGGAAAGCGTCTTGGATTCTTACATGCCTCAGGGCGCTACTGGATTAAAGCCATTTCTTTTGTGATTTTACGTCTTATTTACATTGTGGTCGCTTTTACTGCGAAAAAACAGGGAGTCCACGATCTTTGTGCCAGCACCTTAGTTGTAAATAAAAAAGAGTTGCTGCGACATGAGCAGCAATCGACCTTGCCTCCAGTAGCTTCTCATATGATGAATTAAGGAAATCGCCGTAGCAGAAGATGGGACTATTATGTAGTATAAGGTGAATGATAATGATTATCATTTTCTATGAAAATACATAGCTTGGAGGATACATTATATGCAACATCTAAAAATATCGCCTCGACTCCCTGTGTTGATGAGTGTAATGCTCATTATAGCCATTGTACTTTCAGCTTGTAGCTCACAAGAAAATGGTGCTCAAACTTCCCTTACGGCAGGACAGGCTACAAACAGCACGGATCAAAAGGAAATGGCATCTACAACGCCGACCACCCGGGAATATACAGACTTTCAAAAACGTAAAGTCGCGATTCCGGTAAATCCGCAGAAAATTGTTTATGTAGGCAGTGATCCAGGGGATTTGCTTGCCTTGGGTGTACGTCCAGCAGGTGCAAGTCTGAGTGTCATTCAGTCACAAATAGTGTACGCAGACCTTACCAAGGATATTATCGATATAGGCTCCCCGGTGAATCTGGAAAAGCTGACGATGCTGAAACCGGACCTTATTCTTTTCGATAATTGGGATGTAAAGACGATTGACACGTTAGCTAAAATTGCATCTACCGTGGTTCTTAATTCCGAATTGGCAACTTTTGAACGTATGCAGGAGCTAGGTAAACTTCTTGGGAAAACTAAAGAGGCAGATCGGTTTAAAACCTTATATGACGAGAAGGCCAAACAAATGAAGGCCAAGCTGGATGTTGACATTAAGCCGGGAGAGACAGCAACAGTGCTGTTAGTTATGGGGGATAACCTGTATGTTATGGGACATCAGGGTATATCCGTGTCGTTGTATGATATGCTCGGTTTTATACCAGCTCACAAGGTACAGACAGACTTGATTGATAAAAAAGAGCGCTTTGCTACCATTTCTAGCGAGGTACTTCCTTCATTTATCGGGGATGAACTCTTTATTCTGTCGGATCAGAGTGAAGAAACAATTGCAACGACCAGAAACCTGATGAATAGTGAAGTGTGGAAAACGATTCCTGCCGTTCAGAATAAACGGGTATATACGCTTGACAGTTCGTGGAATTTTGATGATGCCATTACGAGAGAACGATTGCTGGAACAAATTCCAGATTTGATGAAGCAAAAGTAAACAAGGAACCAGCCAGTGCCTGAAAGCATTTGCTGGTTTCTTTGTTTTTTCATTATGGCAGTGTAACGTCCTCACAAACAAACCCCTCGACGTCCTATCTTTTATAGAATTTCATGAAAAATAAAAAATGTAAGTTATTCTTACAGTTTACATGTTCTTTTTAGCTTGTTTTGCGTTATAATGAAAGGATGCACATTATGAACGAATTGGAGGCACAGCCCGATTGACTACTTACCCTTTTGCCTTTGATCCGTCCAAGCCGTTTATTGAGCAGGCAAGTGACTGGATTGCAGATGTATTTTACGAAGTTTTGCCTGAAGTCGGCTTTGAGGTTCGGGATGAACAAATTTATATGGCATTCCAACTGGAACGTGCCTATAAGGAAAAAAAGACCATTTTTGCAGAAGCAGGTGTAGGCACTGGCAAAACGCTGGTATACCTGCTGTACGCTATTGCATATGCCAGATACATGAGAAAACCAGCGATTATCGCCTGTGCGGATGAATCATTGATTGAACAACTGGTGAAGCCAGAAGGAGATATCGCCAAGCTGGCACGGCACTTAAGCTTGACGATTGATGCTCGATTGGGGAAGTCACCGGATCAATATATTTGCCTGAACAAGCTGGATGAGGGGCGAAGCGGACTGGATGAGGACGCAGATGTTTTCCGCGATATTTATCAGGGTCTGCCTGATTTTGTTCATTTTCCAGATACGTTACAGTCCTTCACTCCATACGGGAACCGGAAAGAGTATCCCGAGCTAACAGATGGACAGTGGAGCAGACTGGGATGGGATGTATTTCAAGACTGTCTCGTTTGTCATCAGCGCCATCGTTGCGGACAGACGTTGTCTCGTGATCATTACCGCAAAGCGGCAGATCTGGTCATCTGCTCTCACGACTTTTACATGGAGCATGTATGGACCTACGAAGCGAGAAAGCGCGAGGGTCAGCTGCCGTTGTTGCCAGAGCACAGCTCTGTTGTTTTTGATGAAGGGCATTTGCTGGAGACAGCAGCACAAAATGCGCTTACTTACAAGCTTAAGCACACTCAATTTGAGTCTATTATTACCCGACTGCTAGAGGGGGAAGTGCGGGAATCTCTGGCTATGACGATCGAAGATGCAATCTCCCAAAGCGAGGCATTGTTCGCCGCGCTCAATAAGAACAGTCAGCCAGTACAGGGGTCTAATCGCAAGGAGTTTATCCTGAATGAATCGTTGATTCGGGAGGTGAACCGTTTTGGTGAACTGATCGGCACGATCGAGGAAGAGCTTGTGTTTGAAAGCGGGTTATTCTCTCTGGATGAGTATCAAGTCAAAATTGTAGAAGAACATTTGGAAATGATTCAAACTGCTTTGGCTTTGTTTAAGCGTCCTGAACTTCTCATCTCGTGGGTGACGGAGGACCAGGATGGATTAACGCTTGTGGTTATGCCGAAGATGGTAAAAGAGATTCTCAAAGAACGAGTATTTGCGCAGCATATTCCAATCGTATTCTCTTCGGCTACACTTTCCGTGGAGGGTTCATTTGACTATATGGCGCAGAGTCTGGGTATTGAAAACCCGTTAACGTTTTCCGTCGCTTCACCTTATGACTACAGTGATCAGATGCAAGCGGCATTGTACCCGTTGCAAGCGGGACATAATCCAATCCAGAGAGCGCTGACGCTACTGAAGAAATCGCAGGGAAGAGCGCTTATCCTGTTTCCTTCTCAGGAGGAACTGACTGCCTTCCAAAGGGGACTCGCTGCTTACCCAGAGGCATCTGCCTATCGTTTTCTGTATGAAGGTTCGGCTGAAATCAGCCATCTGATCTCCGCTTTTCAGAATGATGTGGAGAGTGTGTTGTGCGCTGTTACATTATGGGAAGGATTGGACATCCCTGGACCATCCCTGTCACATGTTATCATCTGGTCGCTGCCATTTCCTCCGAACGATCCGGTTTTTACGGCTTTGCGCAAGGATGCAGCAGATCCGTTCAATGAGATAGATATGCCTCACATGGCACTTAGGCTCCGACAGGGCATAGGGCGTTTAATCCGCTCGCGTAATGATCAGGGCTGGATCTCGATCATGGGTCACGATTTGAATCGTCCAGAAGTACGCACACAAGTTGAACAACTACTGCCTGCGGGCGTAGAATGCACCGTAATTGAAGGAAAACCGGAGGGAATAAAAACATGTTGAATTTTACAGCATATACAGTAGATCAAATTAAAGATGCTTTTGGTATTTTGAGTGGACAGCGTTATGAATTTATCATTGAGATAGAGGTAGAGGAAGACGACGAGCTATACACTGAAAACGGAATATATATCCGTGCTCTTTATTTAGTAGACGAAGGAAAGACAGGACTGCTGAAGTATGAATTATTTGAAAAAGCAACGGATCGTTACATCGAGCTTGAACTTGAAGAGGATGAGCTGCAAGCAGTTGAAAACTTCTGTAAAGAACATGTACAGGATGGAGCAGTAAATTAACAGTATGGGCACATAGCTAGCACAGCTATATATTGCAACCTATAATGAGGACATCAAGGAGCCTTGGCAATGACCAGGCTCCTTTTTTCTATGACCAGTGAAGTGAACCTATGTGCTCTAACGCAGTCTGTCCCACATATTCACCATAAATAGCATAATACCCGCTGCCAGTAAGACCCATCCTATGACGCTCCACACTCCAGCCTCTACAATCGCGTAATTTTTACCTATAATCGCCAATATCAACACTGGCAGACTGATGTTATGTATCCAAAAATGGATACGTGCCAAAATCGTAACTGAAAGTGCAGGAAAGGCCACATAGATTAGACCTATGATCCCAAGAGTCGTCCAACCCAGTAAATGGATATGAGACTGAATAGGGGACAGGCTATAATCACCCGACACGCCAATGATTGCACTGAGCAGCGCACCGAGGGCAAAATATACGGCAGCTATCTTTAAGCATTGCTTACCCATAGATAGCATCCTCCTATGTTAGAAAAGGGAATTTTGAGAGATTATTCTCCATCATATCGAGGCAGGATATCAAGGGTGTGGGTGTTGTGACTGGTCCATTTGACAAAAGCTTCAAATACACATAAAATCTTATTGCATCAATACTTACCGCATTACTATGTTTTTGGAGAAGACAGCGAATTTCTCCGACAATGGGCGCTAATTTTTGACCGTTGGTTTATTTTGGATTCGCCATTAAAAGGAGCTTGAAATTATGAATGTATATCGCAATACCCTTGAACTCATCGGGCGCACGCCATTAGTGGAGCTGAATAGCTATTCTCTACCCAGAGGAATTCGCCTGTTCGCCAAGCTGGAGTTTATGAATCCCGGCGGCAGCGTGAAGGACCGGGTGGGAAAGGCTCTAATTGAAAAAGCGTTAAAGACAGGCCAGTTGAAGCCGGGCGGGACTTTAATAGAAGCAACAGCAGGCAATGCAGGTATTGGTCTTGCGATGGCCGCGCTTCATTATGATATCTCGGTTATTTTTGCTGTGCCAGAGAAGTTCAGCCAGGAGAAGCAGGACCTGATGAAGGCATTGGGAGCACGCATCGTTCATACCCCGACAAGTGAGGGGATGAAGGGAGCCATTGAAAAAACAAAGCAATTGGCTGCTGAAATCAAAGACGCATACTTGCCACAGCAATTTAGCAATCCTGATAATCCAGAGGCTTATTATACGACAATGGGACCTGAAATTTGGAACGATCTGGACGGAAAAGTGGACGTATTTGTGGCAGGAGCAGGCTCTGGGGGCACATTTATGGGAACCTCGCGTTATCTTAAGGAGCAGAATGCAGCCATTAAAACGGTCATCGTAGAGCCTGAAGGGTCCATTCTGAATGGTGGCGAGTCAGGCCCTCATAAAACAGAAGGGATCGGCATGGAATTAATCCCTGAGTTTGTGGACAAAGGCTTTTTTAATGCCATTCATACCATTAGCGATGTGGACGCATTCAACCGCGTCAAGGAACTGGCGGAACGTGAGGGTATTCTCGTCGGCAGTTCCTCCGGTTCAGCCCTGCACGCTGCTTTACTGGAAGCAGAGAGCGCACCGGATGGTGCACATATTGTCACCATTTTCCCAGATAGCAGTGAACGTTATCTGAGCAAAAAAATATATGAAGGCGGGATTTAAAATGAGACGCAAAACAAAACTGATTCACGGTGGACTCCCTACCGATCCTCATACTGGTGCGGTTAACGTTCCTATTTATCAGGTAAGTACTTATGAGCAAGAGGAAATCGGCGTTCATAAGGGATACGAATATTCGCGTACAGGCAACCCGACTCGGTTTGCACTGGAAGAGCTGATCAAGGAACTGGAGGAAGGCAAACGTGGTTTTGCTTTCGGTTCCGGTATGGCAGCGATTCATGCAGTATTTTCCTTGTTTAAAGCAGGGGATCATATTTTGTTAACCGATGATGTATACGGGGGCACTTATCGTATTGTAAGCAAGGTGCTTAGTCGGATCGGGATTGAGTCCACATTTGTGGATACAACTGATCTGGAGGCTATTTCCCAAGCAATTCGTCCTAATACGAAGGCATTGTATGTCGAAACACCAACCAACCCGCTGTTGAAAGTTACTGATATTCGCGCAGTTTCAGAGCTGGTGAAAAAGCATGAGCTTTTATTGATTGTGGACAATACATTTGCTACCCCTTACTGGCAGACGCCAATTACACTCGGGGCTGATATCGTCGTTCACTCGGCAACCAAATATTTGGGTGGACACAGCGATGTTGTAGCCGGTTTGGCTGTAGTCAACAGTGAAGAGCTGGGCGAGCAGCTTCATTTTCTGCAAAACGCCATTGGCGGTATTCTCGGCCCGCAGGATTCCTGGTTATTGATCCGCGGTATCAAAACCTTGGGTCTGCGTATGGAAGCAATCGAGAAAAATGCAAAGGAAATTGCAGCCTTTTTGGAAAAGCATCCGAAGGTTAGTAAGGTGTACTACCCTGGGTTGGAAAGCCATGCACAGCACGAGCTGTCCAAAACTCAAGCTGAAGGCTTTGGCGGCATCATTTCGTTTGATGTAGGTAGCGATGCCAACGCGGTTGCCCTCCTGAAAAAAGTGCAGTATTTTACACTGGCTGAGAGCCTGGGAGCGGTTGAAAGTCTGATTAGCGTTCCGGCACGTATGACGCATGCCTCCATTCCCGCAGAACGTCGCGCAGAGCTAGGTATTACCGAGGGCTTGGTACGGATTTCGGTTGGGATTGAAGATCTGGAGGATTTGATCGAAGACTTGCAATCAGCATTGTAAGAAAATAAGCATAATGATCCAGAGAGGTGGCAGAAGCTGCCTCTTTTTTGTTGTGAGAATAGCTTCTTTTTTGGAAAGCACAAAGGAGTACATAGAGGTGGCAACGAATAGTTTTATATAGTTCATTTGAAGGTTAAACCGAATATAACGCGGCTACGTCTCTGAGGAAACAAAAACCTGGAGGGGGAATGTTATGAGGTTCACACATCTGGAAAAGGCAACTACTGTGCTGTTGGATCATCCGGTACGTCTGGCGTCTGCTTATGCAGTCGGTCCAGTCGAGCTTCCGGAAAATTGTGGTGTGGGCAGGGAATGGTCTAGTCATTTTACGCATGAGGAATGGAATTTGGAAAAGGCTTGTAGTGAAGATGGAATCGAGCTTTCAGCAGGGGGAAGGGCAGCATGCCGATTATTGACCGAGCTTGATCCCCGGACCTCTGAACTGAATCTAGGTGTTTTTCCGCCTTTGGCTGAACAAGAAAGACTTTTGCTGGTTTCAAATCTACGTTGTATGACAGCACAGGAAGTGATTTTCAGACCGTTTGAAGGAACTGGACAAATTTGGATAGATGGAACATTGGTATATGCAGAATCTGGTCCCTTTCGCTTATATCTGGAGGAAGGTGACCACACGGTCGTTATCATTGCTGCGTTTATTCCTGATGAGGCTCGTTCTATTCGTATCAGTGGAAATCAGGTATGCGATGAACCAGATGTGATAGAACTGCATCGTGAATTCGTAGAGCGTAATATACGTAATCATATGGCTTGGTTAGAAGTTGAGCAAAGTGCTGGCAGGGAAGGAGAAAACAGCCCGATCCTATTTTACTTGCTGCGTAAGGATCGGATACTTCTTCCCTCAGATCAAACGTTATGGGTCGAGGTAACGAATGATGAAGGTATGAAGCTGGATCGGTTTACAGCCCATTGGGAGCAGGAGCAAAGCTACGCTTGGGATGAGGAGAAGGCCAGGGAGACGGGAATGCTGCACTTCACCGTTACATATCGGGATCATGAGGCCGTAGAACATCATTTTGTGTATTCGGTACTTGTGCGGCCTTTGTCAGTCGTCGTGGAGTGCTTACAGGAAGAGTATGATCATTTCATTCAAGTCTGCGCTAAAGATGTTCTTCATTCTGCGCAGAAAATACAAATAGAGGGCCTGCTTGAGGAATTAAAAAGATTAACGGATTTGCCGGAAGATCCTTTTGAAATCTGGGATTCACGGGTGGTGCGTGAATATATCAAGCTATTAAAACAAATTTTTATGCATGGACATACCGAACAGTCACAGCACCCATCGGTGCTCCAGAAAGAACATATTTTTTTGACGGCTGACGGCATTGGCGAAGGTTTTTTTGTCTCCCGTTTGGACAATAGTTTACAACGGTATACAATCCAGCTTCCCAGCAACTACACGGCTGAGCGACGGTATCCTCTGATCGTTCTAATACCTGGCAAGCGATATGAGCTGGGGCTACCAGATTTTCAGAATAGAGGTTTTGGGCAGGGCTGGGAAGACGAAGCTATATTTGTTACTTTTTCGTGTCGTGGCGTTACGCTGGGCAGTTATATTGGAGAAGCAGCTTTTTTGGAGGGACTAGATGTCATCCTGCAAGCGTACCGAGTGGACGAAGAACGTATCTATCTGACGGGTTACTCGAATGGCGCATATGCTGCCTGGGCGATGGCACAGGCTTATCCTTCTCGGTTTGCAGCTATTGCAGTAATCTCAGGGGCGCCACATCCCAAGCATCTGAAAAATTTGATCAATATGCCAATATTAGATGTATGTGGTGACCAGGATTATTTATTTGCCCAAGCATACACAGCTCCTGTAACAGAGCTTTCATCGAACCATTTTAAAGGTGTGATAGAGCGACAGTCTAATCATTGGGATACGCATGAGTTAAGACTTTTGGACGGCATACTGGGTTGGCTTATGCAATGGAAAAGAGATGTCGTCCCTCAGCGTATTGCCTATCGGACGGAACGGGGCAGACATAATCGGGCTTACTGGCTGGAACTGACGCGCATGGATGAAAACGAGGAATATGCGGAGTTGTATGGCGAAATGAGCTCCACTGGTGAATTGGATATTGAGGCTGTTCACGCAGAAGAATTTGTGATTCATCTCTCGCAAGAGGACATGTCCTTGGAACTCGCTCAGGTTCGTATTGGAGCCCGCATTTTCATGTTGGATTTACGAGAATACAGCCGCTTTCGCTTTGTTAAAACACACTCGCACAAACGCCCCTCACCCGAATACCGTTTGATTGCTGAACGGGAGGGAGGGAGCAGTGAAGACTCCACCAAAAATGCGGATTCAGCTAAGAGTATTGCGGGTTTGCAAAGCGTGGGAAGAAATGGTGCTAGTCACGGTATGGGTGTACTTGACGTTTATATGGATCGACTTCACATTGTCCTTCCATCCAGCTATGCTACACCGGAGGAGGAGCAGGCGGTGAGACGGACGGCGAACGCCTTGGCTAGCCCGCGGACAGCGACCTGGAATCCGTACATTGGTGTTCATTATCCCGTGGTGTCTTCTAATAATATTTCAGAGAAAGAGCTAGCAGAAAGCAACGTGATTTGTATCACTTCGGACTTGTCCAGACATGAGTTGCTTCAGAAGTATCAAGCGCATCTTCAAATTGCATGTACCGAGGACGGGTATACATGGGGTGACGATTTTACGACAGGCGAGTACTGTTTGTCATATATTCAGCCTAGCCCATGGTCAGCAACCCAGCAGATGCTTGTGGTAGCGACCAATTCACCCCGTCTGCTGGGTAAAAACCTTTTTATGCGCAGACTGATTATGCCCGGATATTTTAATGGTCTACACCCGTATTTGAATAAAGAGATTATTGTGTATGATAGCAAGGGAGTACGAGCATTTAACTTTACTTCCATTAGGCATGCGCAGCATAAGCTACAAGGCCAATGAAAGATTCAAGTGTGTTATCATAATCCATATAAAAAAACCGTCTGGAGGCACATTGGCGATCCTGACGGTTTTTTGCTGCTTTATTGCAGTGGTTTGTCATGGTAATGACGTCATATATAAAAGGGCATTATGGCAGCTCAGCTTTTATACTGCTCCATCAGGTACATGATCTTCACTTCATCGGCCAAATCTCCAAAGGGTTCTAACGGATTCTCCTGAATGATATGATATAAACGTTGGATTCGTTCCTTTGGTAGCTTCCGAACATATCTGGAGATGAAAGCGGCATGGGTGACTACGTAGCGTTTTTTACGGACTGCTGCGCTGGCTACGCGAACGAGAATATCTTCGCCCCCGGCCATTTCCAAAATACGACGCTCATAAAAAACCACATATCGGAATGTACGGTCCTTAATCAGCTCACGATTGAGTCTGGCAACCTCTCCAATGTATCTGACCATAAGGGGTTCAAAGCTTTTGATCAGAAGAGGATCGAGCGTTAATTCCATATCTTTGCGGAGAACAAAAGATTGCAGCAAAGCGACCTGCTGGAGCCTTATCCGATCATTGTGAATGAGTACGGCAATCTCGCGTAGCATTTCATAGCAGACACGCTCACTAAGCTGCCGCAGGGCAACTGCGTTCTTATGATTCACGCCCAATCCTTCCTGGATCTGTCCTATACGGCCTCTGAATAGGCGTATAAGCTGCCTACGCTGTTCATAAAGAACAATGCGGTGCTGTAGAAGGACCAAGGGCAGGAGGAGAAACGCACCGACGATACCGCACAGTAGCATTTGCTGTGACGAGTGAGCGAAAAAGATAGAAGCAACCAGCAACGCAATGCCGACAGCAAGGTCTTTATGAAAATAACGTTTGGCTCTGAGTTTAGCATATTGCTCTACAGGAACCAGCGTATCCCGACCACATGCTGTACATTTCTCTTCCCAAAGGGCGGTGAATTGTCCGCAACGCTTGCAGACTCTCAGCTTTTGGAAGGCATGCTCTGTGCGGGTAAAGGGGCGAAATTGCACAGCCTGCTTGGAACTATTCATTGTGCTCACTTCTCCGATTCAGCAGCGCAAGAAGCTCGGTGTCGATTTGTGCAATCGACGGGGCGCGTTTTTTATGTATATAGTAAATTAGTGATTTAATGGCGACAAAAAGAAACATAATCGCCAAACATCCGTATGAGATCATAGTGTACTTCCTCTTTCTGCTTAGATTTTTATTTTTACTGTTTTACATGAGTGGGTTTCGCTAGGGTTATTTTTGTCGTATAAAGGAGAAGACTGGTGCCCGATTGCCCTTGTTGGGGTATAATTATATCATTACTGCAGGATATTGGTAAAATCTCGCGATATAATAGGCTTTTTGGTCGCATTCAGGCCGTTCGGGCAGGATTTTCAGCTAGCGCTCATGTAAAACTCATTATAATTTAATAGTAGTGGAGTACAACTGTAATTTAGAATGAGAATTAATCGGCAAAGGGGTACAAGCGATGTTTAGTAGAGACAGAAAATGGTTTTTGGTCATCGGAATCATATGTACAATGATCATGACTTCGATTTCGGCCTGGCAGCCACAGACGGCGAATGCCGCTTCACCCTCAGCTTCTAAAGTGGATGCGGTGTTGGTAGTCGATGTAAGTAATTCGATGAACACCAGTGATCCTGGGAAGATTGGCAATGAAGCCATGAAAATGTTTATTGATATGTTGTCAACGCAAAATGACAAGGTTGGGATTGTAGCGTATACGGATGTCGTACAACGCGAGAAAGCCTTGCTTAATATTTCATCCGAAGCGGATAAGCAGGAACTGAAGACATTTATTGACGGGCTGAACCGGGGAGCGTATACTGACACCTCCGTAGGTGTCAAGGAAGCGATCCGTATTTTGCAGGATGGCAAAACAGCCGGACATGCGCCTATGATCGTTATGTTAGCTGATGGTAACAACGATTTTAATAAGACGACAGGTCGAACTGAAAGCCAATCCACTCAGGATATGGCGCAGGCTGTAGCCGAGGCTAAAAAAAGCGGTGTGCCGATCTATACCATCGGTTTGAATGCAGATGGAAAGCTAAATAAGAATAAACTCGCCGACATCGCGCAGCAAACGGGAGGCAAGTCCTTTATTACAAGCTCGGCGGACGATCTGCCGAATATTTTGAGTGAAATTTTCGCCAGCAATCTGAAATTGAAAGTGGTGCCTTTGCAGTCCATTACGGCCAACGGCGACTATCAGGACGTTACGGTAACCGTACCAAACGATAGCGTGCTGGAAGCCAATATTTCAATTATTTCCTCGAAACCAGTGGACGCGAGATTAATAGACCCGTCGGGCAATACGAAGCCGATCCCTTCGAGCGATGTACTGCTGTCCAAGTCCAAAAGCTACTCGCTGATTAAATTGCTCAAGCCTGTAGCTGGCGACTGGAAGCTTCAAGTCAAGGGAGTGCAGCAGGATAAGATTGATATTAATCTGGTATTTAACTATGATTTGGAGTTGAAGCTGGACGCACCGCCTGCGAAATCATACAAAAAAGGTGACACGGTAGAGATTCGTTCCTATCTGACGAGCAATAACCAGCAGTATCAGGATCAGGAATTGTATGCGAATATGAATGCTGTCCTGAAGGTCAAAGACCTTGATACGGGTACAACAAATGAAGTGCCCCTAACTAACGCAGGGGATGCTTTTACCGGCTCTTATACGATTCCAGATGAGCATGACTATGAACTAACCGTCAGAGCAGAGGAGAAGAGCTTTTACCGTGAAACGCAGCCTGTAACCATCAGCGCCAAAGCTGGGGCGGCGAGTGGTACGAATACTGGCACAACCCAGCCTACGACACCTGCTGAGAAGTCTAAGCTGCTGCCACTCATTCTTTTAGGGGTGGGACTGCTCGTTCTGCTGGTAGCGGCATATTTCATCTGGAAGGCTGTCAAAAAAGCTAATCGTGGCTTTGTCGGCCAGATCGTACTGGAAATCCGGGATGAAAATACCGGCGAAAAGACATACCCGCAGTATAAGAAGCTGAACACCTTCCGGGGCAAATTCAATTTACACCAGTTGCTGCAACTGGCGCCGGAATTTGCCGGAACCGATAAGGTCGTGTTCACGCCAGCGAATCAGGATCGGATCGTGGTGCGTAGCACTCCGGAGATTACGATTGAAAAATCCGGGCGTGCTGTAGACACAGGCAACGGTCTTGAACTGAAAAACGGTGATCGTCTGACGATCCCGCTGGCTAGTGTGGACAAAACCATTTTACTGGAGTTTATTTCAGTAAACAGCTAAACGAACCCTTAGGAGGTCATATCTATGAAACCAGTAGTTAGAGAGCATATCCAACAATTAGACGTATCACTCGGCGGAGGGATCGTAAGCGATAAGATCAGAGTAGATACCATTGATAATCCTATTTTAATTATCGGACTTGGGGGAACGGGGATTGACGCTCTTCTCCGCTTGAAATATCAAATAAACCGCAGATTCAAGCTGCCTGCAGACCCGATTTCCAAGAAAAAGAGCGAGAAGCCGGATAATGTAGAATTTCTCGCTTTTGAAACGAATGAACAAGACCGTAACAAAAAATACAAAGGGATTGGTTTGGACCCCATCAATGAGTTTGTACTGCTATCCAATGCGGAAATCGGTGGATTGCTGCAAAACCGCAGTATTCTAGAGCCATATATCACTGACTGGCTGTCTCCTGAGCTGAGCATTACCGACGGTATGAACGGGGCGGCAGGGGTGCGTCAGGCTGGACGGTTGTTATTGTTCACCAAAATCAATCAGGTCGTACAAAGCATTGACAAAAAAATCAAAACCCTGTCTGAAGGCACCAACAAGAAGCTTATGGTATTCCTGCTGTCTGGATTGTCCGGCGGTACAGGAAGTGGTACTTTCCTCGATATCTCATATATCGTCCGAGGCATCATTGAGCGCGATTATGGTTCCGCTGGTGTAGACCGTGTTAACACACTGGGTTATCTGTTCACGCCCGATATTAATCTGGCGAACAAAAGCCTGAGCGAGCATACGCGTGAATATATTAAAAAGAACGGCTATGCTGCATTGAAAGAGCTGGACTACTGGATGAATGTGGACAGTCGTGGCGAACGCTTTAAGCAACAGTACGGTAACATTTTGACTGTAAACTCGCCGCTGCCACCATTTAATCTGTGTCACCTTATTTCGGCTACGAATACAGAAGGCAAGCTGCTGGAAAATGCTTATGATTACTGCATGAATGTCACCGCTGAGAACATCACCAACTTTATGGCGAGTGAGGAAAAACAGTCAGGCGAAGAATTCGCCATTCATGACTATATCAGCAACATTCGTACCAACATCGCGCAAATGAATAAGGCGTATCCAGCAAACTACGATTACAATATTATCGGAGCTTCTTCGGCAGTGCTGCCCATGGAGGAAATGACGACATATCTGGCTTACCGGATGTTTGGTAAAATGTCCAAAATGTTTGAGCAAGCGCCAAATCAGGAGGATGTAGAGAAGTTTGCCCGCAAGCTGGGCGTGGATCTGGATAGCATGATCAAAAACTTTGAGTCCCGTGTACCTGAGCCGCTTCCAGGCTTTGAAAACAGTGAACGGCTAAGTTATAACAATGTTGTTAAGATGCAAGTAGTCAATATGGACACTGAGCTGGAGCAAACGTTCCTGACGCGTGCCCGCGAAGAGTATATCAAAGCGAAGAAACAACTTCCCGGTGAAATTACAGGACAGTTTACAGACCAAATCCGCCGAATGTTCCTGCATCCCGAGCAAGGACCGTTTTATGTATCTCGCATGATTTATACTGAAAAAGGATTTAGCTTGCTGAAAATGCTGCTTTCCTATGTTGAAACGCTGCGTGAATCACTGCACCGTATTCCTACGGATATTGAATGGGCACGTGAGCAGGCGAATGAGAAGCTGGGTGATGCCAAGAGTGCATTTGTATCCAAGGATAAAAAGAAAAATGCATACATTGAAGCAAAAATTAATGAATATTGGCTGCGGGCTGATGTGGAACGTACAGAGCAGCTCATTGAATTCTATGAAGACCTGTATGACCTGCTAAATAAAGAAAATAACCGCATTTATAATGTATTTACTGAAATTTTGAATGCACTGAGTGCCATTTTCGAGAAGAACGGCGATCTGCTGATTAACGGCGAGGAACAATCCGATCACAAAGGAAACAAGACGTACTATTGGAATCTGGTAAGTGTACCGGATATCTCGGAAGTTGTGACCAAGCTGCTGGATAATCGCAATGGTGACGATTTGATCCGTGATTTTGCCCAAGAATTGCTGGAAAATTCAGATCAATGGGTGAAAGATCAGGATATGGATATCATCAGCTCGATTTCTAATTTCTTGACTGACAAATTCGGTGATCTCATTACCCGTTCTATGGAAGACTTCCTGGTCATGAAATACGGACAGGACGAAGCAATTGAAAAATTTGTGGAGCGTTACATTGCAAGCAAGCTGGATGAGGAGGCTGTACCTGTCTTCCATTTGAGCAATAGTTCTGGCAATTTGTACTTCCCGTCATGGGGATTCGTTTCGGTACCTGTACAGTCGCCTAATATCCTGAAGGGCGTTCGCAATTATCAAAATAATGCAATTGGCAAATCGCACTTTACTATTAAAGAAAGTGAAGTCCGTAACCGGATTTTCTGGCTCAATACGCGTAATGGTGTTCCTCTGTTTGTATATACGCCGCTCAAAGTGTATGAAGAGAGCTATGAGAAAACCATTCTTGACCGCGAAGGTATTGGCCGACATCTGGTGCAGACAGGTCAGAACAACTGGACGAATCTGCCGTCGCCGATTCCTGAAAAGTCATGGGGAGAAACTTACGTCAACTCCCGTGTGCAAGCCCACAACGCCCGCATTCGCAATGACTTCGACCGTGCCAAGTCACTCGGCGTAATTCGGGAGAAGGATGTTGATCAAAATACAAGCAGCCGCTTTACTGTAATTCGCTCAAAAGCGCTAGATCTGAATGCGCTACTGGTAGCCTACGATATGCGATTGCAGGAATCCAAGCCGAATTTGGGCGAGGTGAAAAGAGCATGGTCTGAGCTGAAACGTCTACTGGCTGAAGGGCTCGAACAGGCCGGAAGCAAGGACATCTTTGGCAGCATCAATGAAGAGATGGCGAAGGAAAACCTGATCCGTTCACCAGAGTTAACGCAGGTGGTTCGTGATGAGCTGGCGAAATATATACAAATTGAAGCAAAAGCTGCTGAACTGGAAGCTTTGCTGGGCAAATATCAGGATGAAGAAAAATGGTTGGATCAGTTCATTCAGGCGCTCTACACGGACACGATTACGAAAAAAGGCGCTTTGTACGTCTATGATCGTGATGAAGAGGAAGAAGCGTGGGAGCCGTTTGCCAACGTCATGAAGAGCCGCAATTATGTGGAGTTTGAAGTGTTTACAAACTTCCGTGGTTTGGAAGAAAAGAAATTTGCAGCTTTAATGCGCAAAGCGGATCGCCGTGATGCTGTATTGACTTCATCTGAGGATATTACACCACTGCTGGCGAAGTTGGATGAATTGGCTGCAACTTATACAGAGGCTCGCAATCAATTGGAATATGAAAAGGTAGAGCTGGCTAATGGAGCGGAACTTTATGCATTTTATGCTCAAATGGCTGGAAAATTAAACGACATCCGCAGAAAGTTGAAGTAAAGTATGAGAGAGCAGCTGTTACGTTATGCGGCTGACTATGCAGCCGCAGAGGACCAATTAATCGGAAGCGGGGATGGACGCAGCAGCATCCATTTCCCGTCCGTGTTTCTTTTTATCGGCGATCACATGGGCCCGGTGATGAACACAATTGCAGATATCAACCGGACCAAGTGGGATAACAGCACAGGGGTAACCTATATTCAGATTCGCTCACAGGATGAGCATGCGGCTGTAGACCGCTCGGTGGATGCCATCGTTCATACGATAGCAGTACCGGAAGAAAGTAGCCACCAAACGCTACGCCGTGACTTGCACCAGGCTTTTTATACCCATGAATCGAAGTTAATTGAACTTAACACCGCGTTGCGCCGTGCTAGTGGACATCTGGCTGATTACGGACGGTTGTATTCCTCGTTCGAGCGTGTACATTTGTCGATCTTGACAACAGCGGATGATCCCATGAACGTATTAATTCCTGAAATTACGCTGTTGGCAGAGTATATTTTTGCGCAATCTTTTAAATCAGTACAAATGGATCTGTATGTGTTGGTGAGCGAAAGCGATCAGGCTGCCCAATTCGGCTACAGGAGTGCAACATCCGTTGCTTTTATGCGGGAGTTGGATTATATCCAGAGCCCAGCATATACGTTTACAGCACCGCTGCATATGACCGAGGACAAATTGACCATCCCGGTATCCCATGCTCCATCTCCGTTGTTTGATCTTGTCTATGTGCTGTCCGACAAAAATGAGCGCGGCGTAACGGTGGCGAATAGTCTGCGCGAGAGCTGTGATATTATTTGTCACATTCAGCTTCTAAAAAACCGTTATCAGGCAGGAGATTCCTATCGGTCACAGGATGGGGGCTACAATAATACATCGTTTAAGAACAACATCATGACGGAATCCGGGCGGCAGGGTTATGTGTCGGCCGGATTTTCCCGGGTTAACCGCCCTAATCAGTCGATTGCGCTTACAGTGCTGTATCACTTCTATGTGAAGCTGTTAGAGCGTATGAGAACCGAACAAGAGTGGGACATACGCGATAAGCTAAATTATTTTGGTTTAGATGCTGCCGAGCGTGGCCGCACGCGAAATGATCTAGTTCCTGACAATGAGGCGATCATGGACATGAGCGCACTAATGACCAGCGGAGCCAGTTACGGCTCGTTGAAACGAATGACATTACGTGAAGCAGAGGAAGCCTTGTTTGGTCAGGGCTGTGAAGCCTTTTTCCGTGACAACTGCGAACGGATCGTACATAAACGCTTGGGAGATTTTCAGGCGGATTTGCGTTTGCAGACGGCTGTGAATACAGCTGCTAAGGAACATCCTCATATCGGCTTTTTCGAGTTGACAGATTGGACGGATGAAAATCAAACAGGAAATGTGCTTACGGCTATTCGGGGACTGATTCGTGATACGTCCAATGATTTGCAGATTAGTGCAGCCGAACTGGATGCGCTGTATAGCGGACGAGTGGAGGATCAGCCCTTTCAACGACTGCCACTTATGGATAAACATAATGTGCGCAGCTTGATCCGTTATCTGACCGAGACAGTCTACGGACATAAATTGCACATGTTGCGGATTCAAGTGGATTTGGAGCTACTTCGCCGCTATGAACTGGCATTGGAAAAATGGCATGCACAGGCCAAGCATATTACAGTACAGCTTGCCAACCTGGAGCGTGAATTACATCAAACTGCAACGGACAGTATTCGACAGGCTGACAGTTACACAGGCCAAAACCTGTTCGAGTATTATGAGCGTGTGACGGAGGATGTCATGCGTGAGCTAGAAAGCAAGCGGGGAAAATCTATATTCTTTGACACCCGGCATATGGGACCTGTATCTGGGTTGCTGGATGGAGGTTTATCCGCGCTGGTGGATAGACTTACACAGACCTGCCGTACCTTGATTCTCAGCTCACAGCCATTTAATCAGACATTCGAAGAAGAATTATTACGACGTGCCAATGTAGCTGCTGCATATGAAAATCGGCTGGTCGTTCCGAAGGATGAGCTGTTTAAAAAACTGTATCAAACGTTAGAAGAGCACGGCGGAATCAATGTACGTTTGCTCGACTATACCCATGAGCATCGGTATGAAGAAAAGTATTTTTTTGGTGACTACGAAGGCGAATTTCTTCCTTATGCGATGGACGTGGACATTACTTCGCGAATTTACAAGCTGGGTTTTGTTCATGAGCGTCGCAGCAGCGGGGTGGAAAAACTGCATTTGATGGGCGGCTTCCATCTGGAGGATCTGATGGTTTACCGCAACGGCAAAACGTATTATGAGACATATACTGCGAATGGTTTCGTGTTTCATGGAATCGACGTGGACCGGTTGCCGGAATTGCGGTAGCCATAATTATCCTACTTTAATGATGGAAGGAAGCAACGAATCTTATGAAGCAACGTAAATTTAACGTTCTCCTATTGGTGTTTGGCTTGCTGGGCGCTGTAGTAGGCTTCATCTTGGGAGAGCTTATTCTTCACAAATTAATAGGCCACTGGCCGCATATCATCGTGATCGGGCTATATTTTGGCATCATGGCGCTGTGCATTGGTCTAGGCTGCCTTATCGGCGAACTGATTTCGCCACAGTTAAATGGACATTCATGGCGACAACGATACTCCGGATTGTCCTGGAAATTACTAGTACCTGCTACACTCGTCATGTTGTTCGTGGCAGGTCTGCTATTAGAACTGGGGTATCAGGTTAACCCTGAAGGGCGCAAGAGTGTACAGGACCTCGTGCTTGTGATTGATAATTCCGGGAGTATGCAGCAAACAGATCCCGATAATGAGCGCCTAACGGCTGCCAAGAGTCTAATTGGGCAAATGGATGGTGACAAGCGCGTAGCCATTGTTTCATTTGAATCCACTGCGCAGTTGGTGCAGCCATTTACTCCCGTTGGCACAGACGCAGAGAAGCAAGCGGTTTATTCCAAAATCGATAGTATGCAGACTATAATGTCAGCCGGTACAGACATTGGGCTTGCTTTGGACGAGACGATCAAGGAGATTGAAACCCAAGGCAATGCGGAAAAAGGTTCACTCGTTATTATGCTCTCTGACGGCTTTAGCGAACTGGATACTCAGACCGCATTGGCTCCTTACATTGCCCGCCAGATTCCGATTAATACGATCGGCCTGAAACTGGCAGAATCGGAAGGTATAGCTTTGTTGCAAAATATTGCCAGCCTAACGGGCGGAACTTATTCTAATGTAGCTAATGCCCAAGGACTTACTCAGGCGTTCGGTAAAATATATAACAAAATTGGTGATCGCACGCTGGTAACGGAGCGGACAGGTGAGTATGCCCACAGTCTGTATTTTGCCATTTATCGCGTAACGGCTCTGGTTATCATTGGGGTTCTATTAGGGTTGGCTCTTGGATTGATGTTTGATAACCGTTTTCTCGCGAGGAATTTCGCAATTGGTGGAGTTCCAGCCGGCTTGCTCGCTGGCTTGATTTTGGAAAGAGGGTTATCGGGCTCGCCTATAGGTGACTTGATGATTCGTTTGCTGGCAGCGCTCGTACTGGCGGCCCTTATTGCTGTCTTTTCGCTTGTTCTGCCGATTGCGGAAAATACTCGCCGATCTTCTGGTGGTGGGAGCCAGGGGGGACCGTCAGGCCACCGGAGAGGGACACCAGAAGGCCCGACGCGCAATCGACGTAACAGTGGGTTTTAGAACGGGAGGCGGGAACTTATGCAGTATAGGGATGCACAGCCCGATGATCCTGTGATTTCGGAGCTGAGCCACAAAATTGACGACAACCGGGTTGTGTTACGCTGGCAGTGGCCTGAAGGCGCAGCCGTGGTCTATATTGCCAAACAATCAGCTGATACAGGTGCGAATGGACAGAATGAAGCACCGACTTCTGAACTGAAGCTTTTTACACGCGAGGAATATAAGGCCGCTGGCAGCTATCGTGACCGAATTGAAGGCATTGGACGTGTGCGGTATACCGTGTATCCAGCTGTTCGGGAGGCTGGTGAAACCTTTGTAATCCGCCAGCAAGACGGAGCCAACCAACTGGAGTTGAGCACAGGCAGGGCTAAAATCAAATATGCGGTTCACCATAAAAAAAGCTGGTTTCGCAGCCGCAAAACAGTCCAGATTCAGGTGACAGCCGAAGTTCCTGTTCCGCAGGAGGCGCTTTGCTACGTGAAGAAGCGCGGTGGCTATCCGGCAGACCGGGACGATGGAACCTTGTATGCGTTCACGGCACCCTTTGCCGCAGGACGGAATGTTTTACCCGCTATTGAAGTGGGGGGAGATGAGTATGTGCGGCTGTTTTTTACGGACGGTCAGAAGTATGGCACGATATATGAATTAGTCCCTGAATGAAAGGAGGCCACAACCGATGAGTTTTCTTAGCAATTTATTCAGAAGAAAGCCACAGGCCGAGCCACGGCCGTTATTCTATGATATTGTGTGCCCTTATTGCTTTAGTAAATTTTCACCAGAGGAAGTGGTATTCCGTGCTTCTCATCACCGCGAAGATGATGAGGATTACGCTTTGGGTGAAGATGAGCTGTTGAACAAATATCGGGAGCGTTTTGGCTTGGATAGTGTGCATGATATGGAGGCCATTCTTCATCCCTATGATGTACCTGAGGAGCATCGCTTGTATTCAGATCATGTGCTGACAGGTCTGACGGACCGTTACGGTGAGCTGACGCGTCACCGACTGTGCCCACACTGCCATAACGAGCTGCCTGTAACCGCAGGCAAGGTGCCGAGTAATATCATTTCGATTATTGGAGCTTCACAGGCGGGGAAATCTGTATATATGACCTCCCTGATTCACACGCTGCAGCATGTGACGGCCGACCATTTTGACGCGGCTTGCATGCCGCTCAATGCAGAGATCAGCCGCAAGTTCCGCACGATGTATGAGGAACCACTGTTTGAACGTGGCGATCTGCTTACATCGACGCAAAAAGAAAAGATGCAGGAGCCTTTTATTTTCCAGTTTGTATTTAAGGATGAGGAAAAGCCACCACTGACTTTGGTATTTTTTGATGTAGCTGGTGAGGGGATGGTCGATCAGGACTATCTGGGACTGCATGGACAGCATATTAAAAATTCTGCGGGTATTCTTTTTATGGTCGATCCACTACAAATCCGTTCTATCCGGGAACGTATTAAGATTAATCTTGGCGATAAGCCTGGTGAATGGGTCTCGCAATATGATGAGCCGCGTGATGTCGTACTTACGATGTTCGGTGACTTTATCGCATACCAGGAAAAAGGCAAGACGGACATTCCAACCGCTGTGGTCTTGACCAAAAGCGACATGCTTACTGCGCTGGCAGATGAAGAAGGCACTTATATCAAGACGAACAGCAATATTTTTAATCCAATGGAACATCGCAAATACATGGATTTGGATGAGTTCGCCAACATTGATGGCGAAGTTCGGCGCTTTATCGAGAAGGTGGATAAGCCGTTCAAGGGCACAATGGATGTATATTTTACAGATACAGCCTATTTCGCGGTTTCTGCTTTAGGTAGCAATCCGGTGGAGCAAAAGCTGCAAGGGTTGGTTAGTCCGATCCGTGTAGATGAGCCATTCATTTGGCTGCTATACAAGTTGAAGTACATCGAGGGGAGAGAATCACAGTGAGTTATTCTACCTCTCGTATGATACAGCAGCAGATGTACACACGGGAACGGCGTGGTATTTTCCGTTCTACCGAAGGCTTTGATACCGTGGCTAATTCCAAAGGACTGGATACTTCATTTATTAAAAAGGTGTTGCATCCTTTATGTGTGTATGATGCGCCTGCGGCTTTGACAGCGCGTGGTGAGAAGCAGGAGAGTGTCTATCCGGAAGCTTTACATCTGGTACGGACAGAGTCCGGGGATGTAGTGCTCGGACGCAGTATTTATAAAGCAGCGGATTTCACTGGGCTGCGGAGCGCTTTTTTTACGCATAACTATGTGATTCCGGCCGGACATGGTGAGTCTCCATCTGATTATAAGCAGTGGCTGAATACTTCGTTTGTCGATACCTATGATATTGAGCAGGGAACGGAATTACCGGAATTAGAGCGTCTACCTGGTGGTAGTGTATTCCCCGCTGTTGACCCGTCTGCAGTGCTGGCTCAATTGCAGCTGAGCGAAGAAGTGTTCAAGCAGCTCTTGTACGCAGTCATGATGTCAGCCGCTGGTCGCAAAAAGGTATATGTAGCGCTGAATGTGCCAGCAGAAGCGGTAGCATCCTCAGCCAAGCAGCTGCTGAGTGTGTTGTACGCGGCACTGCCTTATGCATTTCGCAACAGACTCGGGTTTCTTACATATGCGCAGGAACCGAACAGCAGAAAAGGCATTCACTTAATGTTCGTTGAGCCTTTCAGCTTGCGTCCCGGTGATCGGAATGTAGAAAAGGACTTTGTATTTGACCTCTCTAACAATAGTCGAATACTGAATGTGGATGCAGAGCAGGTGAAACAGCCTTATTTTGACTGGATTGTCCGTACGCTACTGAATGGCGGGGTTGCGGACGATTTTCTCAAATTTGCCGAGCAAATGCTGACAGGCATGGAGGCAGGACGTGAACTAATGCCTTCCAGCTATCATGAGCTCATTACGCTGTACAGAATTGAACAGGGAGAGCGGTCATTATACAACGAGCAGCGAATCACTGTGTTACGAAGCTTAACTGATTATTTATCGCCATCTGATGCGCTACCACGTAAAATACGGCTGAATGATCTGTTTCTTTCATTTTTTGATCATGAGTTTGATCGGGTGAAGGATGGACATATTCCGGATGTAGGGCTGGTCGATTGCTTCAAGGACTATTATAAAGTTCATGCACGCAGCAGCGAAAATCGGCTGGTGGAATATTTAATCCGTTCGCTAAACAATGCTTATACTGCCAGGAATACGGAAGCAGTCACATATATTTATCATACGATTGAAGAGAATCCGTCATTAGGCAAGGCCTATTTTACGAAAGTACTGGGTAATCCGGCACTCACCAAAATGCTGTTCATTCCCTACATGGACAGTCAGATGAAAAGAACGCCTGATGTAAAGGGCCTGTTGGCCGTGGTGCATGAATGGGGCAGTCGGTATATCGAAGTGTCGGCGAATGCCGACTTTCAGCTTTTGGCCGAATCTGCATTGATGGGCAAGCTACGTGCTGAGAGAAAGCCGGTAGAGGCTGTGGCTGCCATTCACCAACGCTTGCGCCAATGGGACAGTAGTTCTGCCGTGGGCACACTGTCCCCGCTGGAGCAATCTGGATTGACAGAGCGCTTACAGGAAGCAGCGGATCGGTATTTGCTCACTGAAGTAGAGCTAAAAGAAATTTCACCTGATCAGGTCGTACAGATTCCCTTTTTCACACGGCCCGATTTGGTGCAGTGGGTTGGAAAGTTGCCTGCTCCTCTCAAGGGACAAGCCGTGCGATTGATTGCGGCTTATGATTGGTTTAACACGGAGCACCCGGAACCATCGGTGCTAGACGGTCTGGAGCCAAGCGAAGTAGAAAAGGTGCAAGATTGGGCTTATGGTTGGCTGCCCCAGCAGCTTGCAGAAGGCCATTTTGCCCGTCTGTTGCCAGCTTTCTATCGTTCTGATGGTACTGGCGAGGGAATACTGGATTTTGCTCGCCTGGTCAGTTCGATCCGCAAATGGGCGAAGGATAACGATACGATGTACCGCTTTATCCGCTGGTCGGAGGAACACGCTGAGTTTGCTACTCCACGTGGTGGTTTTGAGCCAGCCTATCGGCGTGCGTTGCTTTTATTCTTCCAAAAGGAAGGACGAGAGGGACTGCATAAAAAGACGCTTTGGCGTCAATATTTTGAATCTGCTAAGCCTGTGTTTAAAAATTTCTATTTGGCAGCAAAGCGTGAGACAGATACGCCTTTGGTCAAAACGCTTCGTCGTTTCCGCAAAGGCGGGGTGATTTCCGGGATCGTATTAATCATTATTGCAGGTACATTAGGCGGCCTGAAAGCAACCGGGGTAATCGGATCTGTTGACACACCAACGCCTGCCGCTGCTCCAAAGCCTGTACAACAGCCAGTAGAGCCTATAGTGCCGGTAAAAGAGGAGCCTACTGCAATAGTGACACATGTACCTAATACCAAATCCACTACGAAAATGGTCAAGCTGTTGTTTGCGTTTCAAACATCGGCAGAGCAGGCAGAATTTAAGCCTAAAAAACTCGTCATTGTCGGCGCGGATCAACAGGAGCACTCATACGAAAATTTTACGCTTGCTGAACAGAATGATAAGGAAGCAGCCAGTAAAGCTAACAATGGTTCGTCCGGTGACGTTAACACTGAGGGAGCTACCACTAAAAGCAAGACAGCAGACAGAGAATCCACAGGTGGTGGTTCTACAGATCTGAACGGTACATCCAGCGGAAAAACCGCTGATCAGACTGGAGCAGTGACAGACAACACAGATGGAGGCGCGACTTCAGAGATATCAACTGAGGGTAGCGGTATAGCAACTGATAAAACCACGACCAGCACGTCCGATAATGGTACAGGAATAACGGAATATGACCTCGACAAGTATCCTTATCGTACGTTGTTGACCATTTGGCAACGGCTAGAGCTAAATGATGCTAGCACGGTTACCGTTGATGGGAAAGATTATCCGCTAGTTCAAGTGAAAACTGCGGACTAAGCAACTATAGACAGTAAAAAGACGGGTTCCTTTCAGGGCCTGTTTTTTTGCTATGTATAAGTTTATATATAGAATGTATTCGTTATTTTGAAACTGACTGTATTTAGTAGACGATCATTTTACGAAGGTATTGACACCAAATAGGCGGCTGATTAAAATTAGTTGGAATTCAAACTATTAAAATTCGATAGATATGGAGGTTAGCAGTGAAATGGGAAGTGAGGTGTACCCCGTTTGTCTTCCATGGGAGGAGGAGAGCACGATGTATTTAATTAAATGGATTTTCACCACTGTCCGGCGTGAGATTGAAACAGCACTGCGCCCTTTGGGGCTTACCTCCCCACAATCGCAGACGCTCTATATACTGGCGATGTCGCCTGGAGTCACCAATACGGATTTGGAAAAGCTATTGCTTATTGATAAATCAAGTGTTACCAGCCTGGTTAACGGGATCGTTAAGAAAAACTGGGCAGTACGCCAAAGTCATCCGGAAGATGCGCGAATGAAGCAAATCTATTTGACCGAGGAAGGCTTGGAGATTCACAAGGTAGCCGAACGTACCATTGAGCAAATTAAAAGCTCCGTAGGCAAAACGTTATCTGTCGGAGAGTCAGAGGCGCTGCGCGGTTTGCTCAAAAAAATTCTTCACGATTACCGTCCTGCGAATACCTGCGTTTGAACGGATAAATAGAAAAATGTGCCCGGATGGGGAATCCATAAGCTATAAAAAGTCACCTAGATAAGGTGTTAACAGGAGAGGGAGAAACCAAATGATAAAAGAACAAACTTATCCCAATGCGGATAAGCTTATGCGTGTTTTGGCCTTCACACTTGTTTTTTCAGTGATGAACGCTTTTATGTTTAATGTAGTAATGCCTGTGATCCGGGAGGAATTTCATATTAGTGCCTCCGATGTAAGCTGGCTGCTGACGGGTTATATGATCGTGTATGCGGTTGGCTCGGTGACCTACGGTAAGCTGGCAGATAAGTATCGTCTCAAGGATTTGCTGACATTTGGGATTATCTTTTTTGCACTAGGCTCGCTTATTGGGCTGTTGGCCAATCAATTTTGGATGTTAATTGTAGCTCGTTTGCTTCAGGCCACAGGGGCTGCTGTTATTCCGGCAACTGCTATGATTGTTCCTGTTCGTTATTTCTCGGCTGAAAAAAGAGGGCGAGCTTTGGGCGTCACAGCAATCGGCTTAGCATTAGGCACTGCACTGGCTCCTATTATTTCTGGTTTGATTACAGGCTTTGCGAGCTGGCGTTTTCTGTTCGTCATTTCCATGCTGCCACTGATCGCTTTGCCGTTCTTTCGCAAATACTTGGACGATCAGCGAGGAGAGGATCAGAAGTTTGATTTTCTGGGTGGATTATTGCTGGGTGGAACAGTGGCCTTCTTGTTGCTTTCCATTTCACAAGCCAATATGGTATTTTTTCTGATCGGTGTGGTTTTATTTGGACTGTTTATATGGCGCATTAATACTGCCCACGATCCGTTCATCCAGCCGAAGCTGTTCCGTAACAAGCAATATTCATATGGGCTTCTTATCGCTTTTTTAGGGACGGGGATTAGCTTTGGATTGCCTTACTTGGCACCACAGTTTCTGAATAGTCTCAACCAGCTTACACCAGCAACGATTGGACTGATTATGTTTCCCGCTGCTATTGCGTCAGCTCTATTAGGAAAAAAAGGGGGGCGCTTGGCCGATAGCAAAGGGAATTCAGTTCTGGTGTATACAGCCGTATCGCTATTATTTATCTGCTTTATCAGCTTGTCCACGTTTGTAGGTGCGTCTCCGTATCTGATTTTGTTTTTGCTTATTTTCGGGAATGTAGGTCAGACCTTTATGCAGATTGCCATGTCCAACACAATTTCTCGTACTTTGTCGAAAGATCAGATTGGTGTTGGAATGGGGCTGTTATCTCTGTTGAATTTCATTGCCGGGGCGATCACAACAAGTATTTTGGGCAAAACGTTAGATAGTTCCTCGTCCTTTCATTTGAATCCTGTTGTATCTAATGTCCAGGTGTTCAATTTTAGCAATATATTTACGGTGCTTGCGCTGATTGCACTTGTGACGATGGGGCTTTATGCGTTGCAGTTCCGGCGAGGGGCACGTGGCAGTAGGCCTGTTGTCGAATAAGGATAAACATTTTATGTAAGCTCATGCCATAACAAGGGTATAATATAGAAGGAGAAATTTTCTACGGAAGGACGGAGTGCCCAGCATGACAAGAAACCTTCAATATGTACCCTATGGTTATGAACCACCAATCGAAACGCACAAAGGGACTATGGTCTACTATGATATGTTTGAGCAGACTACAGCCAGTGAGCTGGAGCTTTTTGCCGAAACGGGGGCAGCACTATCTTTTACAAAGCTAGTGCTGTATCCACTACATGAAGAAACCGTCAGAAGAATGTGGAAGCAGCCAGTACGCTCGTATTATAAGCGGGTCGACGAGCTGGGAGAGTGGCAGCGAGAGCAGGCTTTGAGTGCTGTTGTGATTGAGAACTGGGAAGGTAAGCGAAAAAAGTATACGCCGATTGAAGCAGCCATTCGTTTTTTGGCGGAAAAGTATGCAACTCCGCTTTTTTTGTATATGAGTCCTGAAACTGCTAATTTGTGCGCTTCCTATGCATCCTTTGGAGAATGGATTAGAAACGTCAGGTTGGTGCTTTCGAGTGAACCCTTGGAACTTCATCCTATGCTAGTACAGTACCGTAATCGCTGGAACACGGTAAAAGAAGCAACAAACCGCGACTCCAAGGTTGACAAAGAGGAGCATGAATTATAGAATAGAACTAATCGTAAAAATTACTATTGTAATTGTATACCATGTATTCCAATTGAGGAGGAAGAACAAATGCGCGTTATTGTTACCTTGGCATGCACCGAATCCGGTGATCGCAACTATACAACAACCAAGAACAAAAGAAATCATCCGGAGCGTATTGAAATGAGAAAATACTCTCCGCGTTTGAAAAAGTACACGATTCATCGTGAAACTAGATAATTTGTGGTTTGCTGCATAGCAACCTGAATGATTCTGCTTCGTGAGCGGAGCCTGTTAAGTTTGCATAAAGCCTGCGTTATGGAACCGGCGAAAACTTGAATTAGTCCAGTGGACAGAGTGTCCAAAGTTAAAGCTAGCACCTAAGAGAACGGCTTCTTTTCATGGTTGTTTGATGCTAAGCTACATGGCACGCTTTGCCTTTTGAATCGAAAGCACGTGGCCACCGAGTTCTCCTATGCTGATGTCAGCATGCAGGACGAGCCGGAGAACCATTCACAATATGCTTATATAACGATGGAGGCTAACGAAAGATACGGAGCGTTCGTGTAATGGGCGATGCGATATATACGGCATCGTTCGCTTGTCGTTTACGACCTTGAGCGCAACTGTTACGATCTGTCGTCTTTTTTTCTGAGACATAACCGCTCTTTTTGCTAACTGATGGAGCATTGCTGCAGTACGTTTGAGTTTGAAACTAAAACTACATGAAAGATTAGGTGAAACAAATGAAAAAAGATATTCATCCAACATTGAATAAAGTTATCTTTTTAGACCCTAGCTGTGGATTCTCTTTCCTGAGTGCTTCCACTAAGTATTCGCAAGAAACGATGGAATGGGAAGATGGCAACACATACCCAGTTATCCGTGTAGATACTAGCTCCGCTTCCCACCCGTTCTTCACTGGTAAACAAAGAAACGTGGATATCGGTGGACGTGTGGATCGCTTTAACAAAAAATACAACCTTAAGTAAGACTCTTCGAAAGCTAGGTTTACGGATTATGTTGATAATTCGTAAACCTAGCTTTTTTGTTATCTACGGACTAGTTACGTCCGAAAACAATGCGAATAACAAATGTATTTTGCGCCTCAAATGTAACACTCTTTTACTAGCTTTAAGTAAGCTTAATCAAGTAACCCGATTTGTCATTGCCATGTGGATCACTTCTCCTCTGGAAAAAGCCGTAGATCGCATCACGCACCTTTTGCTCAAACTGCACGTTGTTCCAATCCCAACACTGTTAATCGGTACCGCTTATCCTGATTGTTTGATAACATGCTCATTTTGCAAGTGCCAAAGTGTAATAAGAACATGAAAGCAGCAGTTTTCCCGGAACGGTACGAGAAGCTGCTGCTTTCCAATGTAAAATGAACGCGCACAATTGTCGACAATGCTAATCTTGGCAAACTAATCATTTTATAACGTAATTCTATACTTCGAATAAGATTGTCTTACTTAAAAATAATCGCAGGTATCTAGCCTGCGATTATTTTTTTATAGAACATGAGTCGCGATTAATGGAGGATTCTGATAAATCACTCGCGGAAATGAGTTCTTTGAAGAATAGAGTTGGGCACTTGCTGTAACTAGCACCATTATAATAACTTTTGTTCAGAATTGGTTCAGTGGTTCCGTGTATATTAATTCGAAACGACATAAATCACTTATTTTCGATAAATATATGAACAAAAGATTAATATAAACGTGTTTTTTTGTTGAGAAATATAGTGGATCGGACTTATTACCCGACTTTTCGAAGATCGAATAGAATCGTTTTACTCAAAAGTAAAATTAGGAGGTACAACCATTGAAGGTTTATTCACTTAAGTGGGCAGCCGCTCTTGTTGCTCTTCAGGCGACGTTTGGTACTTCTGCTTACGCTGCAACGCCTGCCGATAATTTGTTTTCAGATACATCCTATGTGACGAGTGATAAAATGGCAGCCATCCAAGAAGCTGTACGCCAGGGGCTTTTATCGGGAGATCCTCAAGGAACCTTTCGCCCTGCAGCAACATTAACTCGTCAGGAACTGGCAGTATTATTGGTCAGAGCTTTAAAATTGGACCCTGTTTCGAGTTCTTCTACTTTTAAAGATGTGCAAAGTAAACAATTTGCTGCGCCATATATAGAGGCCGCACAAAAAGCTGGATTTCTATCCGGGGATGGATTAGGGAATTTCCGTCCGAACGATCCTGTTACACGTGAAGAGCTGGCAGCCGTGTTTGTTCGTGCAGTTGGAGGGGTTAATGCAGAGGGCGGATCAAGCATTTTGCCCAAAGATCAGTTCTTGGTAAGCCAATGGGCGGCTGGATCGGTAGATACGGCACTTCGTCTGGGCTTAATTGACATTCATGACAGCAAGCTCAATCCCACAGGTGAAGTAAAAAGGGAGGATATTGCTCCTTTTCTCTTGGATATTTTCAAAACTCAAGAGCAAACAGCTACGATCAATAGCATTGATGGAGACATTGTAACGATCGATAATGTTCCTTATTTAATAGAAGGAAAGTTGAAAGAGTTGATCGGAAACTCCAATAAAGATGCGTTAAAAGGAGCTATATTAAAGTTTAATTCGCGCAATCGTAATGTGGACGGGCTGCAACAATTGGAGATCGTACAAAAAGATGTTGTGCTAAACACTGATGGTCTGCCGGAGAGCAGCCTGCTTCGAATTTCAGGTGATGGTGTTCAGATTAAAGGGGATATCCAAGGAGTAATCGAGCTTAATGACGGTGTTTCTAATATCCAGCTGAATGGCAACGTAAACCATCTTACTGTGAATTCTGGCAATGGTATTTCTATTAAAGGAACTGGAACAATTACGGAGCTTCAAGTTGCCAATACGAACGCTAAAGTGACATTGAATCCGAATTTTAAAGTTGAAACGATTAAGCTGCCTAAAGATGCATCCGTTTCACAAGTTATCCAAAATTACAACGAAGTACAAAAGCAGATTGGACAAATTCAGTTGACTGACGGAACGTTTCAAGAACCGACTACAGTTACGTCGAGCAGCGTGACATTTTCCTCTGGAGGTGGAAGTTCAACAAAATCAGTGACTAACCATGCGCCAGGCGTTACTACTGGGTTTACTGACACTACGTTAAGTACAGCAGATGAGCCTAAAAAGATTAATCTGGCAAATAGTTTTACTGATGCTGATGGAGACACTCTGACTTACACAGCAGAATCTTCTGCCACGAACGTAGCGACGGTAGCAGTGAATGGAAGTCAGCTGACTCTCACACCGGTGAGCGCAGGAACAACCAAGGTCACGATTACGGCGAACGACGGCAAGGGCGGGACCATAAACAGCCAGTTCAACGTGACGATCACGCCAGTGATCTCAGAAGCCGTAAACCATGCGCCAACGGTGGAAGCTTCGATCAGCAATGTGACGACAGGAGTCGCTGATGGAGTTAAGGCGTTGAGCCTTGCAGATGTGTTCGCAGATGAAGACAGCGACGCGCTGACATTCACTGCAACTTCGACGAATGTGGGTGTGGCGACAGTAGCGGTAAACGGAAGCGATCTGAAAATAACGCCAGTGAACGCCGGTACAGCCACGATTACGGTAACGGCAGATGACGGAAACGGTGGCACGGTGGATACGCAGTTCAACGTGACGATCACACCGGTGATTCCCGAAGCCGTGAACCATGC